>SXRG01000024.1 GCA_005793645.1 Burkholderiales bacterium | reverse complement strand
GTGTGGCTGTCGGTGCCGACCAGGCTGTCTGGATAGGCGACGCCGTCCTTTTCCATGACGCCGCGTGCCAGGTATTCCATGTTGACTTGATGGACGATGCCCACGCCGGGCGGGATAACCTTGAAGGTGTCGAAGGCCTGCATGCCCCATTTCATGAATTGGTAGCGTTCCCGGTTGCGGGCAAACTCGATCTCCATGTTTTGTTGTAGCGCGTTCGCGTTACCGTAGCGATCGACCTGTACAGAGTGGTCAACGACCAGCTCTACGGGGGCTAGGGGCTCTACCTTTTTGGGGTCTTTTCCTGCTCGCGCTGCGGCCGAGCGCATGGAGGCCAGGTCGGCCAAGAGCGGCACACCGGTAAAGTCTTGCAGGAGAATTCGCCCCACCACGAAGGGGATCTCTTCGATCCGATTCGCATTGGGTTGCCAGTTGGCCAACTCGCGTACATGCTGCTCAGTGACTTTTACCCCGTCGCAGTTGCGTAGCACGGATTCCAGCACGATGCGGATCGATACCGGCAGGCGGGAGATCTTGCCGATGCCGGCCTTTTCCAGTTGAGGAAGTGAATAAAAGGCGACCGTCTTGCCCGGCCCGGCGTTGAAGGATTGGTGAGTGTCAAAGAGGTTATGCATGATAAGTAGAGATCAGAAGTTGATTTTATGGAAAATTGCCTTCCATTCTAACCGAGGCACAGAGAAGCGCACCCAACTTGATCGACACTAACTTGATCGCGCTAAGGGGGCCTTTGCGTTGTTGTGGGATGCGTACGCAGGTTTGCACCGGCACGAGGTGCTCGCAGAGACCCTTGGCGGCGAGGAAGCTAGGGTCTTTATGTGCGAAGGGTTAGGAAGGTTCCGGGGTTGTGATGGGGTTGTCCGGGTCGAGTAGTTGCGCCTGGGCCGCCGCGAGACGGGCAATGGGTACGCGTGGGCCGGAGCAGGACACATAGGTGAGCCCGATCTTGTGGCAGAAGGCGATGGAAGCTGGGTGGCCGCCATGCTCGCCACAGATGCCGACCTTGAGGTTGGGTCGTGTTTTACGACCTTCGGTCACCGCCAGCTTCATGAGTTCGCCCACGCCCTTCTGGTCGAGTACTTCGAAGGGGTTGTCCTCTAGGATGCCTACCGCGTTGTAGTGTGGGAGGAACTTGTTCTCGGCATCCTCGCGGCTGAACGAGAAGGTTGCTTGCGTCAGGTCGTTGGTGCCGAAACTGAAGAACTCGGCATCCTGCGCCATGCGGCCGGCGCGCAGGCAGGCGCGCACGACTTCCAGCATGCTGCCGAACTTGACGCCGACATTGATGCCGTGCGTGAGTTCGACCACCTTGTGGATACGCTTGACATAGCTGTGGATGCGCAGCATTTCCTCGACGGTCGCGACCTGCGGCACCATGATCTCGGGATGGACCTCGATGCCTTCCTTGGCGCACAGCGCGGCGGCCTCGAGGATCGCCTGGATCTGCATTGAATATCGTTCGGGATAGGTGATGCCCAGACGCACGCCGCGATGGCCAAGCATCGGGTTGACTTCAGAGAGGGCGCGCACCTTCTTGAGCGTCTTCTCCTTCTTCTGGATGACATCTTCCTCGAGGTGGCTGTCGCGGAAGTCGGTCATGCTGCGGCCGAGCTTGTTCAGGCCGTCGGCGTACTGCATGTAGAGCTTCGGATTGAGCAGCTTGAGCGTTTCGGGCAACTCCTCGAGCGCCTTCAGGGAATCGCGCAGGTGGTGCAGGTGGGCGATTTCGAGCTCAAGCTGTGCGGCCGTTGGCAGGAATTCGTGCAAGGGCGGGTCCATCAGGCGCACGGTGACCGGCAGGCCCTTCATGGCCTTGAAGATGCCCTTGAAGTCGGAACGCTGGATGGGCAGCAGGCGGTCGATGGCGGCTTGGCGCTCATCCAGCGTCTCGGCGAGGATCATCTCCTGCACGATCGGCAGGCGGTCGGTGGCGTTGAACATGCGCTCGGTGCGGCACAGGCCAATACCCATGGCACCGAATTCGCGGGCGCGGGCGGCATCTTCAGGCGTGTCGGCGTTGGCCATCACCTTGAGGCGCGCGACCTGGTCGGCCCACTTCAGCAGGGTCACCATGTCCTCGTTGAACTCGGCCTGCACGGTCGGCACTTCGCCGGCATAGACGTTGCCGTTGCCACCGTCGATGGTGACGATGTCGCCTTCATGCAGGATGGTGTCGCCGATGCTGGCGCGGCGATTAAGGTCGTCGATATGGATCGCGTCGCAGCCCGATACGCAGGGCTTGCCCATGCCGCGGGCGACGACCGCAGCATGTGAGGTCTTGCCACCGCGCGAGGTCAGGATGCCCTGTGCCTTGAAGAAGCCGTGGATATCTTCAGGCTTGGTCTCCTCGCGTACGAGGATGACCTTCTCGCCCGCCTCGCCACGCTGCTCGGCGCTGTCGGCGTCGAAGACGATCCGGCCCGATGCTGCGCCGGGCGAGGCGGGCAGGCCGGTTGCGAGGGGCTTGCCTTTGAAGTTGGGCGACAGTTGCGGTACCAGCAACTGTTCGAGCATGGCGGGATTGATGCGCAGTAGCGCATTTTCCTTGCTGATCAGGCCTTCCTTGAACATCTCGACCGAGGTGCGCACCATGGCCTGGGCGTTCATCTTGCCGTTGCGCGTCTGCAGACAATACAGGCGACCCTTCTCAATAGTGAATTCGAAGTCCTGTACTTCTTTGTAGTGCGTCTCCAGGCGTTTACGGAGTTCGGTGAGTTGTCGGTAGATCTCCGGGATTTCCCGTTCCATTTCGGCAAGCGCTTTGGGTGTGCGGATGCCGGCTACGACATCCTCGCCCTGGGCATTGACCAGGTATTCGCCGTAGAGGGCGTTTTCGCCGGTGCCTGGATTGCGCGTGAAGCCAACCCCGGTGCCGGAGTCATTGCCCATGTTGCCGAACACCATGGTGCAGATGTTGACGGCCGTGCCACTGGCCATCGCTTGGGTGATCTTGAACTGTTTGCGGTAGTCGATGGCGCGCTTTCCGTTCCACGAACGGAACACCGCGCCGATGGCGATCTCCAGTTGCTGTGCCGGATCTTCCGGGAAGGGTTGGCCGGTGTGCTTCTGGACGATGGCTGCGAATTGATCGGCCAATTCGGCCAGATGTTTTTCCGATAAATCGATGTCCTGGGCCGCTCCGACACGCTTTTTTAGGGCGCTCATGGCGGTATCAAAGGGCTCGTCGGGCACCCCCAACGCGATCTTACCGAAGAGTTGAATGAAACGCCGCCAGGCATCAAAGGCGAAGCGTTCGTTACCCGTTTGTGTAATAAGTCCTTGCAGCGTCGTTTTGTTGAGACCGAGGTTAAGAACGGTATCCATCATGCCGGGCATGGACATGGACGAGCCGGATCGCACGGAGACGAGCAGTGGATTTTCGGCGCTACCGAAAATCTTTCCGGCCTTTCGTTCGACCTCCTTCATGGAGATTCGCACGGAGTCCATCAAGCCGTCTGGAAGCCGATTGTGTTCCAGGTAGGCGAGGCAGGCCTCGGTGGTGATGACAAAACCCGGTGGCACATTGAGCCCGATCTGCGTCATTTCACACAAATTGGCACCTTTGCCACCCAACAGCTGCTTGTCTTTGCCGTCACCCTCTTCGAAGGAAAAGATAAATTGTGAGCTGGGTTTCATTTGATCGTCTCCACAAAGCGTTAGTAAGACATGGATATTCCGTTCTCAGCCAGCAGTGTAGCTAATTCAACGGCGGACTTTACTCCCATTTTTTCAAATACATGGGAACGGTGGACCTCGACGGTGCGCATGGCAATGTTCAATTCGTCGGCGATGATTTTGTTCATCTGGCCTTTGATGATGTGGGACAGGACTTCTTTCTCGCGGCTGGTCAGGCTGCGCAGCCGATCGTGGATCGCATGGGACTGTTGTCCACGCGCTCGGCGGGACTTATCCCACGCCAAGGCTTCGAGTACCCGATCGGCTAGTTCATTGTCATTAAAGGGCTTTTCGATGAAATCGAAGGCCCCTTGCTTGAGAACTTGAACGGCCTTGGAAACTTCTCCGTGACCGGTGAGAAAGATAACCGGCATAGGGCATCCCAGGGTGCGTAGGCGGTCGAATAGTTCGAAGCCGGTCATGTCCTGCATGCGAATGTCGACGATCAGACAGCCCTGCATTTGTGGGCTGTAATCGGAGAGAAAGGCTTCAGCACTGTTCCAATTTTTGGAAGGTATGCCCCGGGATCGAAGAAGCCAGGACAGGGCATCCAGGACCGCTGCGTCATCATCGATCAGAAAGGCAATGCCTGAAGAGCTCGTTGGGGTCATAGCGATTTTTCGGGTGAACGCGTGCTCATGGGAGATGCCGGTGGGGACGGAGAAATGGGCAGGGACAGGCTGAAGACCGTGCCTCCCTGAGGGTGGGGCGCATGGATCAGTTGGCCGCGATGAGCTTCAACGACGGATCGGCAGATGTTGAGACCGATGCCCAGACCTTCGGTTTTTGTGGTGAAGAAGGGTTCAAACAAGTGTTTGGCGATCTCGGGTGAGATGCCAGGTCCCCGGTCGCAGATGTCGATGCGCAGGGTGCTGCCATTGCGATGGGCGCTGATGTTCAACGCGTATTCTTCACCTTGGGCCGGTGTGTTGCGCATGGCGTCAATCCCGTTGCGTATCAGGTTCAGGAGTGTTTGCCGTAACAGGACTTTGTCGCCTTGTATGACGGGAAGATTCGCTGCAATAGTGCGTTGGATGCGGATTTTAAGCCGTTGCGCATCGATCTCGACCAGATCCGCGACTTCATGGATGAGTAAACCCATGTTGCAGGGTTCAATCTTGGGCTCGGATCGGCGCATAAACTCGTAAATGCGGCGAATAATGTGCCCGGCCCTTTGTGACTGTTCCTGTACTCGGCTTAGGACCTCGCGCATCTCGGAGAGGTTGGTCTTGTTTGCGTCGATAAGATTGATGGATCCGGTGGTATAGCTGGAGATGGCGGCCAGCGGTTGGTTGAGTTCGTGTGCCAGACTAGAGGCCATCTCGCCCATGGTGATCAGGCGGGTGGAAGCTTGCAGGCGTTCCTGCTGGCGCCGGAGTTGTTTTTCGGCCTCCAGCCGTTGCAGCATATGACGGCGCAGTATCCATAGACTCCACAGCAGCAACCCGGACAGAATGATGGGGCTGATGGAAAGGAACTTGCCCGATAGCGGAAGGGGAGTGCGTATCGGTGCGGCCCAGAGGGACAAGCCATGGCCGGGAGGGTCGAAGGCGATGTTATGACTGATGCTTGAGGCCTGGGTCTCTAGGCGCGAGCGTTTGGCAAGCAGCTTTCCGCTGGGGTCGGCGAAGCCGATGTGATTGCGTTGCGCCAGCCACCAAGGGGCTACATCATTCAGCATCCTCGCAAAGGAGTAGATACCGATCATGGCCCCATTGGGCTGGCCGGGCTGGGTGTCCGGTGTCTGGAGGGGGACTAGCACCGTGAACAGCCACTCTCCGTTGGGCTCGTGGAATGCGGGCCCGTACACCGGTTTATGTAGGGCGTGCATCAAACGGAGGTTGTCGTTCAGAGTAGCCATCAGGCCGTTAGGCAGGGGTGGGTGCGTACCGGGGGTGCGGGCGTTTCCGGATTCCAGATGGGCGATGTGAGTAAGGCCCGTGTGGTTTTTTAGCAGGATGCGCGCATAGGCATCGAAGTGGTGGGCATTCTTTAGTTGTTCTGGACGGATGCTGCCCAGCAATTCCTCGTTATGCTGGAGGTTGAAACGCAAACTTTGTTCCAGCCAGAGGATGTCGCTGATCAGAGTGGACTTTTCTTCTTCACGATCGGCCTTTTCGGATAGCCACAGCTGGGTACCAATGGCCATGACCAGAAGAACAAATGCGAGCAGGGGCAACCACCATAGCCAGTGTCGGCGGGGATGCATATCCATAGAGCGGGTTGATGACATCATGGCGGTTATAGTAAATCGCTGATGGGTTCTTAAGGTGGATTGTTTCCATATTCAGGGGCTGCGGTTATCCACAGTATTGCCCCTGTCGGAGACAAGCGAGAATATTCCTCGTCACAGATGGGTCCGTCCGGGCGATTATTTATGTGGTTTTGACAGATAGAGGAGATGCACAATGAAATTGAAACGCTATTCCACCCTGATGGTCCTCGCGCTGGGTCTTGCCTTTGGCACTGCCCAGGCGGCTGACCCGATTATCATCAAGTTCTCACATGTGGTAGCGGCGGGTACGCCCAAGGGTAAGGCGGCTGACTACTTCGCCAAGCTGGTCGGGGAGAAGACTCAGGGTCGCGTCAAGGTTGAGGTCTACCACAACAGTACCTTGTACAAGGACAAGGAGGAGATGGAGGCCTTGCAGATGGGTGCCGTGCAGATGCTGGCACCTTCGTTGTCCAAGTTCCGCCCGTTGGGTGTGAAGGAGTTTGAGGTCTTTGATCTGCCCTTCATCTTTGACGACTATACCGAGCTGCATCGCGTTACACAGGGGCCCATCGGAAAGTCTCTCCTCAATAAACTGGAACCCAAGGGGATCAAGGGTCTGGCATATTGGGATAATGGCTTCAAATCCTTTTCGGCCAATCGCCCTTTGCATGAGTTAGCGGATTACAAAGGCCTGAAGATGCGTATTCAGTCTTCTAAGGTGCTTGATGCGCAAATGCGGGCCCTGGGTACGATTCCTCAAGTCATGGCGTTCTCTGAGGTTTATCAGGCCCTTCAAACCGGCGTGGTGGATGGCACCGAGAATCCGATCTCCAACCTGTATACCCAAAAGATGCACGAGGTACAGAAGCATCTGTCCCTGACCAATCATGGATATCTGGGCTATGGTGTTATTACCAACAAGAAATTCTGGGACGGTCTGCCGGCTGATGTGCGTGGCCAGTTGGAGGGCGCCATGACGGAGGCGACGGCTTATGCCAACAAGATTGCCAAAGAGGAGAATGACGATGCACTGGCAGCCGTTCGCAAGTCTGGCAAGACTCGCGTCTATACGCCATCGAACGCAGATCGCCAGGAGCTCAAGCGGGCCCTCTTTCCGGTGCACAAGGTGTTCGCATCGAGTATAGACGAGACCTTGGTGCAGTCCATCTACAAGGAAACGGGGTTCGATCCGAACAAGCTGTAACCGATCCTATCCAGTGATGATCTCAGGCGGGAGGGTAATTCATGAATAGGCTCCTGAATCGCGTGGAGGAGGTGTTGGTTATCGCCTTTATGGCGCTAGCCACATTGATTACCTTCGTAGCCGTCCTGCACCGTTACCTGTCCGGTCTGGCTATCCCGGTCGTACAGGACTGGTTGCTGGGGCTGCGTTTTTCCTGGTCGCAGGAATTGACCATCATCCTGTTTGTCTGGATGGCTAAGTTCGGGGCGGCTTACGGGGTGCGCACAGGGATCCATGTGGGTGTGGATGTCCTCGTCAACCAGCTAGGTGATAGCCGTCGGCATCTCTTCATCCTATTCGGGTTGCTTTCCGGCGCCCTATTTACCGGCATCATCGGCACACTCGGGGTGCTCTTCGTCTGGGAGAATGGCGCGCACTATGCGTCTTTTCATGCCCTGGGGATGGATGTTTCAGCTCTGACTGAGGGGCCGGTCACGCCTGATCTGGAGTGGCCGACCTGGATGGTCTATTCGGCCATCCCGTTGGGTTCTTCCCTGATGTGTTTTCGTTTCCTGCAAGTGGCTTGGAATTTTTCCCGTAGCGGTGAATTGCCGCACCATGACCATGGCCATGTTGATGGCCTGGAGGCGGAGGGTCCGCCCGCAGCCGGCGAAGAAGATCGCATCTATCGCATGGACGACAACCTGCATCCTCACGATATTGAGTCGGGCCAAGAGCCCCATGCTCAGGACAAGGGAGATCGTCCATGACCGCCCTCATCATCTTTAGTCTGCTGCTGGTTCTAATGCTGACCGGCATGCCGATCTCGATCTCGCTG
>SXRG01000023.1 GCA_005793645.1 Burkholderiales bacterium | reverse complement strand
CGTTCTTCTGAGGTAAGCTGCACGTAGGGCATGAGGGGTGTCTCCTGGTGTGTGTGTGGGTCGCACTGCCACACTACCAGACCGCTCTTCATGTCCGCTCAATTGTTAAGCAGTGGTGCGCTTGGAATTAGAAACCACCGGAAAATCCAGCCTCACCGCAAGCGAAGCACGCACTAACCTTTTTGACGTTCTCGCTGCCGACCCGTTTCAAAACCCACCGCCATATGAGAAGCTTGTAGGCGATGTAAGCTGTGCGTATTCGCGACGCATTAATATTCAGCATCGTTTGGTTTATGAGGTCTTTTCAACGGAACGGGTGGCGCGTGTGTTGCGTATGTGGACGCACTGTGAGCGAACTGAGTGAGCAGCCCAGCCCTTCGTTGTAGGGGACGATCTGCTATCGGCGGCGCGCTACGGAGTCTGGATATTGGAGGTTCCGATGGATAGGAGAGCGGCGAATATGCTTTGGGTGTAGCCGGGTTTTTGTTTGAGGCAACTTTATTTTTGGATATTTATTATGGATAGCAAACTACTCGACATTCTTGTGTGCCCGCTGTGCAAGGGGCCTTTGCAGTATGACCGTGCGGCGGCGGAGTTGATTTGCCGGGCGGACCGTCTGGCCTACCCCCTTCGTGATGGCATCCCGGTCATGCTGATTGATGAGGCACGGCGCATTCCTGACGAGGTGGAGATTCCCGTTTGAAAACCCTGGTTGAGGTGAGGTGTCTTTGTTGAGTGGGGCCAGTCTGTCGTGGGCGTTTCATCCGTTCGTGCATGATTTGATCGCTCGGTTACCGCTTGGCGCCACCCGAACAGTATAGAGATCGTCTAGAATGCGCTGGTTTCGTTGGATAGTGCGTGGATCATGATTACCGGTAGCCTCGTTGCCCTTGTTACCCCTATGTCGCCGGATGGCCGGCTGGATCTGCCGTGTTTCCGGGCCCTGATTGACTGGCACATCGCGGAAGGCACCGATGGCCTAGTGATTGTCGGGACCACTGGCGAATCCCCTACCGTAAATCCGGACGAACACTGTCTTCTGATCCGCACTGCGGTGGAACAGGCGGCCGGTCGCGTTCCTGTGATCGCCGGGACGGGTGCCAATTCGACCGCCGAGGCGATCGAGTTGACCGAATGTGCCAAGAAGGCGGGTGCGGTTGCCGGTTTGTCGGTCGCTCCGTATTACAACAAGCCGGGTCAGGAAGGTTTGTATCGCCATTTCAAGGCCATCGCCGAGGCCGTTGAGCTACCGTTGATTCTGTACAACGTTCCGGGGCGTACGGTATCTGACATTAGCAATGATACGGCACTGCGCTTGGCGCAGGTTTCCGGCGTGGTCGGCATCAAGGATGCGACTGGTAACATGGAGCGTGGCACTGACTTGATCAAGCGCGCCCCGGCCTCATTCGGCGTGTACAGTGGCGATGATGCTAGCGGTGTGTTGCTGATGCTGATGGGTGGTCATGGAGTGATCTCGGTCACGGCCAATGTCGCGCCGAAACTGATGCACGCGATGTGCGTGGCGGCCATGTCTGGAGATGTCGCCACGGCGCGGGAGATTCATTTCCGTTTGCTGTCCTTGCATACTAAGCTGTTTGTTGAAGCCAACCCGATCCCGGTGAAGTGGGCCGTGCAACAACTGGGGCGCTGTGAGAGCGGGATTCGTCTGCCGCTCACGCCACTTGCTGAAAACCATTACGAAACAATTCGTGCTGCACTGCGTGAAGCGGGCGCCCTCTGAGGAGATTGCTTTGATACATATACCGATGGCTCGATTGGTTCTGGTTTCCACGGCATTGGCGCTGGCGGGTTGCAGCCTGCTGAATGAGAAGAAGATCGACTACAAGACCGATGGCGGTAGTAAGCTCCCTTCGCTGGTTGTTCCCCCTGATCTGATTCAACCGACAGCGGGTACGCGCTACACCGTGCCAGGTGTCGTGGGACGGAGTTCTGCGACGGCCTCTGAATACGACCGTGCCCGGAGCAGTACGCCGGCCTCCGAAAGCAGCAAGGCCTTGTTGCCCAAGGTGGACAAGGTGCGTGTTGAGCGTGCCGGGACGCAGCGCTGGCTAGTGGCTCAGGTGCCGGCCAAGGACGCTTGGCTGACGGTCAAGGACTTCTGGCAGGAGCTGGGTTTTATCATTAATGTGGAAATGCCCGAGGCTGGGGTGATGGAGACCGAATGGGCTGAGAATCGCGCCAAGATCCCTCAGGAAGGTATTCGGAAATTTTTGGGTCGGGCGATGGATATGGCCTACTCAACCGGAGATCGCGACAAATTCCGCACCCGGATTGAGGCGGGTAGCGAGGTCGGTACGGTGGAAATCTACATCAGCCATCGTGGTATGCGCGAAATCTATGAGGGCACCCAATCCGGCGGTGATGAGGGTCGTGGTCGCACTCTGTGGCAGGCGCGTGACCCTGATCCGGAGCTGGAGGCTGAGATGCTGCGCCGCCTGATGGTGCGTCTGGGTACCGAGGAGAAGATCGCAACCGCGCGCCTGGCCGAAAAGCTGGCTGTGCCGATGGCTACCCTGACTCGACCGGGTGACGGTAGCGGTAACCTGATTTTGCCGGAGCCGTTTGATCGCGCTTGGCGTCGCGTTGGTCTAGCCCTTGATCGCGTTGGTTTTGTGGTTGAAGACCGTGATCGTGCGGGTGGTATTTATTTTGTCCGCTACGCAGATCCTGAGGCGGGTGCAGTCAAGAAGGGTTTTCTGGACAAGGTGGCGTTCTGGCGCTCTGACGAGAACAAAGTTTTGGCCAAGAAGTATCGTGTCCGGGTTCTTACACAAGGCGACACGACGACGGTGATGGTCCTTAGCGAGCAGGGCGAACCACTTCGTAACGAGACAGCCTTGCGTATCCTGACCTTGCTGCTGGAGCAGTTGAAATAGTGTTTCGTTTCGCAGCACTTGGTAGTGGCAGCAAGGGCAATGCTTGGGTGGTGGAGGCCTCGGAGGGCTATACGCGAACGCGTGTTCTGATCGACTGTGGTCTGACCGTCAAGGACACGGTGCAGCGACTGGCCCGGATCGGGCTGGCTCCGGATGATATGGATGCGATTCTGTTGACCCATGAGCACAGCGATCATGCGCGTTCGGCAGCGGCCTTTGCCCAGCGTGCTGCGTGCCCGGTGTGGATGACGCACGGTACCTTGGCCGTGCTCGAAGCGCAGGATAACCGCCCGCATGATGCGCGGCTCTTGCATGGGGAACAGCCGTTGGCCATTGGGGCCTTCGAGGTGTCGCCCTATACCATTCCGCACGATGCCCGCGAGCCGGTGCATTATTGTCTCTCCGATGGCGCGCGGCGCCTCGGGTTATTGACCGATGCGGGTCATGTGACGCCTCATATCGAGGCCACTCTGGCCGATTGCGATGCCTTAGTGCTGGAATGTAACCATGATCCCGAACGCCTGCGTGCCAGTACTCGTTATCCGGAATCGCTTAAACGGCGCATTCTCGGTCCCCATGGTCACCTCGAAAATGCCGCCACGGCTGCCCTGTTGGTTAAGATTGCACATGGTGGTTTATGCCATGTTGTGGCTGCGCATTTGTCGGCTGAAAACAATACCCCTACTTTGGCCACGAATGCCCTGGCTGGGGCGCTCGGCTGCCAATCTGACTGGATTGCAGTCGCCGAACAGGATGACGGCCTTGATTGGCGCATGCTGAATTGATATGACTGAACTCGCCGCGGCACCTGCCTCCACGCCCGCCCTTGAGCAGGCAACTTGCTTTGCTGATTTGCATCTCGCGCCGGAGATCTTGGCGGCGATTGATGCCATGGGCTATTCGACCCCAACCCCGATCCAGAGCCAGGCCATTCCGCTGGTACTGGCCGGTCGTGATCTCCTGGCGCAGGCGCAGACCGGCACCGGCAAGACGGCCGCCTTCGCCCTGCCGCTGTTGCATCGTTTGCGCGGTTTTGCCAATACCAGTACCTCGCCGGCTCGCCATCCGGTGCGTGCCCTAGTATTGGCACCGACTCGCGAACTGGCCATTCAGGTGCACGAGAGTGTGGTGGACTACGGCCAGCGTCTGCCATTGAAGAGCGCCGTGGTTTATGGCGGTGCAGGGATGAAGGAACAGACCGAGTCTCTACGCCAAGGGGTGGAGATCCTTGTGGCGACTCCTGGGCGTTTGTTGGATCACGCCGGCAGCAAGGTGGTTAATCTGTCGCAGGTGCAGTTCCTGGTCCTGGACGAGGCCGACCGTATGCTCGACATGGGCTTTCTGCCAGACCTGAAGCGTATCCTGGATCTGTTGCCCAAGGTCCGCCAGACCCTGCTTTTTTCTGCAACCTTCAGTGACGATATCTTGCGTCTTTCAGGCCAGTTCCTGCATGAGCCACAAAAAGTTGAAGTGGCGCGGCGCAATACGGCGGCTGAAACCGTTGAACAAGTGGGCTACCGCGTCCCCGAAGCCGAGAAACTGGACGCCCTGTTGAGGATTGTGAAGCTACGCGGACTGACGCAGGCCATCGTGTTTACCCGCACCAAGCTGACGGCCGACAAGCTCGGTCGGCAACTGCAAAAGCGTGGTGTATCTGCAGCCATTATTCACGGTGACAAGGCACAGGTTGAACGCATCACCGCACTCGAGGGCTTCAAGAAGGGCAGTATTCAATTGTTGGTGGCGACCGACATTGCCGCACGCGGCCTTGATGTGGTCGATTTGCCGGCAGTGTTCAACTACGAATTGCCTTATCACGCCGAAGACTATGTGCATCGTATTGGTCGTACCGGGCGTGCTGGTGCGTCGGGTCTGGCCGTTTCGCTGATTGGCCAGGAAGAGGAAAAACTGTTGGCGGGCGTAGAGCGCTTCATCCAGCGCAGCCTCCTGATAGAGACATTGCCGGAAGTTGTGAACTTGCGTGCGCGTGAACCAAAATGTGAACAAAGAAGCGAAGCAAGAAGTGCTCCGCCCATGCCTGTTCCTGCGTCCAATCTGATGGACTCCTCGGCTCCGGAACAGCCTGATGCTCCACTCAATCCCGGCTACAAACGGGGCCAGAAAGCGATGCCGTGCGCGTTGTTTATGCCCGCTCCGAGGTCTACGTCATGAGACATCGGTTGAAGATAAGGCATTTTCTGCCGTTGCTGGGCCTGTTGGGTTTTCTGTGTCTGCCTGCCCATGCGATCAATATCGGCCAGGAAACCCGCTTTGAACATGATTTCGACGAGGAGATTGTTGCGTGGCAGGAGGTGCAAGCGCAACTTCCGGCCATCCCGGTGGATGTAAACCTATTGTCATTTGGTTTGGATGGTCGCCCCGATTATCGCTATGCAGTTGATCGAAAATCGCTCTCCGTAGGCGCTGATGGTGTGACGCGTTACAGTATTGTCATCATCTCGCCCTCAGGGGCACGCACCCTTAATTTTGAAGGGATGCGTTGCGCGACCGGCGAGCGCAAGATCTACGCCTTTGGACGCCCGGACGGAAGTTGGTCAAAGAATCGTGCGGCTCGCTGGGACCCCATTCAGGCCCGGCAGGCGGCTAGCTACCACAGTGCCCTGTTTTACGAATATCTGTGTGCGGGCGGAGAGGGGACGGCCAGCGTTGAGCAGATCGTCCAGCGCCTCAAAAGGGGCGGTTATCGCGTCGATTGACCTAGGTCAAGTATCAGGCCTTCACTGCGGATGCTACAATCTGTCCCGCTTCTGGTGCCCTTGTAAAGGGTGAAACGGGAATGCGGTGCGAGCTTTCATGCTCAATGCCGCGGCTGCCCCCGCAACGGTAAGCGCCAAACGGTTTTTCAACAGCCACTGTTTTTGAACGGGAAGGCGAAAAACCCGAGTTTAAGAACTCAAGGCGCAAGCCCGGAGACCGGCCAGAGCACACGGTGCGCGGGTCGCGGGGTGACGATTCCAACGAGTGGCATGGCTGCCTTCCTCGACTCGCGTTTTGAGTCTGTCCTGCGGGGACGCAGGATATCCGGAAGAAAATCACATGAAACATACCCCACTCGCCGCCGCGATTCTTGCGGCCTTTTCCGCCCACGCCTGGGCAAATGCCAAATTACCCGCTGCCGAATACACGCTAGAAGAAATCGTTGTGACGGCGACGCGGATACCAACGCAAGATGTCCTCGCCCCCTACGCATCTGAAATTCATACCCGGCACGCAATCGAACAGTCCGGTGCCGCCACGCTGTACGACTACCTGGCGCAGCATAGTTCCGTACAGGTATTGCCCAGTTATGGCAACCAATTCACGCCCAAGATTGACATGCGTGGTTACGGCATCGGAGATGGTTATCAGAATATCGTCGTCACGGTAGACGGTCGTCGGATGAACAACATCGACATGATGGGGCAACTCATCGGTGCGATTCCTTTGGCCGACATCGAGCGTATCGAAGTGACCAAGGGCAGCGGCTCGGTGATGTTTGGCGATGGTGCTACAGCAGGTTCCATCCAGATCGTCACGCGTGCCCATGAGGGAGGCTCGGTGCAGGCATCGGCAGGCAACTTCGGCGCGCGCAATGCCACAGTCACGGCGGGACTGAAAAGCGGAAAAATCAGCCTTAGCGCCAGCGCGGACACCACCCACACAGACGGCTATAGTGATGCCGACATCACGGGTCACAAGGACGCTTCCAGTAACCGAACCTGGCGTGG
>SXRG01000022.1 GCA_005793645.1 Burkholderiales bacterium | reverse complement strand
GCACTGCATCGGCGCGACCACGCTGGATGAACACCGCAAATACATCGAGAAGGATGCCGCGCTGGAACGCCGCTTTCAGAAGGTTCTGGTGGACGAGCCGACCGTCGAGGCGACTATCGCCATTCTGCGCGGCCTTCAGGAAAAGTATGAGCTGCATCACAGCGTTGAGATCACCGATCCAGCCATCGTCGCGGCTGCGGAGCTTTCACATCGTTACATCACCGATCGATTTTTGCCGGACAAGGCCATCGACCTGATCGATGAGGCTGCCTCCCGCATAAAGATGGAGATCGACTCCAAGCCCGAGGTCATGGACAAGCTTGATCGCCGTCTTATCCAACTTAAGATCGAGCGCGAGGCGGTAAAGAAGGACAAGGACGAGGCCTCGAAGAAGCGTATGGCGCTATTAGAGGATGAGATACGCAAGCTGGAGAAGGAATACGCCGATCTGGATGAGGTTTGGAAGGCCGAGAAGGCTTCGGTGCAGGGGTCGGCCCACATCAAGGAAGAGATCGACCGGCTGAAGGGTGAGATGGCCGACCTGCAACGGCAGGGGAAACTCGACCGCGTGGCCGAGATTCAGTATGGCAAACTGCCGCAACTGGAGGTGCAGTTAAAGCAGGCTGAGGCAGCGGGCGACGGTGATGGCAAGCGCAGCTTCAAGTTGTTGCGCAAGGAGGTTGGCGCGGACGAGATCGCCGAGGTGGTTAGTCGGGCGACGGGTATTCCGGTATCGAAGATGCTGCAAGGCGAGCGCGACAAGCTCCTGCACATGGAAGAGAAGATGCATGAACGGCTGATCGGACAGGACGAGTCCGTTCGCGTGGTCGCTGATGCCATCCGTCGTTCGCGTTCGGGCCTTTCTGACCCTAATCGCCCCTACGGAGCCTTTCTGTTTCTCGGCCCCACGGGTGTTGGTAAGACCGAGCTGTGCAAGACGCTCGCCGAGTTCCTGTTCGAGTCTCAGGAACATCTGATTCGTATCGATATGAGTGAATTCATGGAGAAGCATTCGGTAGCGCGTCTTATTGGCGCGCCGCCCGGCTATGTCGGTTACGAGGAGGGTGGCTATTTGACCGAAGCAGTGCGGCGCAAGCCTTATAGCGTTATTCTGCTCGACGAAGTGGAGAAGGCGCACCCGGATGTGTTCAATGTCTTGTTGCAGGTACTCGACGACGGTCGACTTACCGACGGTCAGGGCCGTACCGTGGATTTTAAGAATACCGTGGTGGTGATGACCTCAAATCTTGGTAGCCAGATGATTCAGCAGATGAGCGGTGACGATTATCAGGTGATCAAGCTGGCGGTTCTGGGTGAGGTCAAGTCTTACTTCCGGCCCGAATTCATCAATCGCTTGGATGATGTGGTGGTGTTCCACAGTCTGGATGAGGCCAATATCGCCAGCATCGCCCGTATCCAGCTCAAGGGCCTTGAGAAGCGCCTGGCGCAGATGGATATGAGGCTTGAAATCAGCGAAGCGGCGCTTACCGAGATTGCTAAGGCAGGCTTTGATCCAGTGTATGGTGCGCGGCCGCTCAAGCGCGCCATTCAGCAGGAAATCGAGAATCGTCTGGCCCGCGAGATTCTCGCTGGCCACTTTGCGACCAAGGATACGATTCGCGTCGATGCAGCGGGGGGTGTATTCAGTTTCGTGAAGGCGACAGGAGCGTAGGACTGATCGGTACCGAACGGCCAGATCTCCCGCCACACATAGGGTTTAAACCCTATGTGCGGCGGGCGGCAAGAATACCCGGTAGGTGGGCGGCGCGGGTGAGGAAGCGCGCGAGTTGGTCAAGATTCTGAATCTGGATGGTGAGGCGCAGACGGGTGAGATCTTTGGCTGGGAGGCTTTCCATCTTGAGGACGCCAATCCTTTCTTGTGAAAGCAAGTCAGACAAGTCACGCAGTGGATCGTGATCGGCCTGCACGGTGAGTTCACAGTTGATATGGTAGCTGCCGTTGCCTCCGTCGGCCCAGGTGGCCTCAAGCAGTCTGGATTGGCGTTCGGGCGGGAGGTTGCGCAGGGTGGCACAACTGGCACGGTGCACGGTGACGCCACGGCCTTGTGTGGTATAGCCAACGATAGGGTCGGGCGGTGCCGGGCGGCAGCAGCGTGCCAACTGCATCAGAAAACCGCTTTCGCCGGCGATCAGGACGCCAGTGCCGCCGGTGATCTTGCGGGCGCTGGGCAGGGTCTTGGGTGCGGGTGGGATGAAGTGCTGGCTGAGACTGCGTTCAAGTTGCTTGGCACCCAGTTCGCCGCGTCCGAGGGCGGCGTAGAGGTCGTTCAGGTGTTCGAATTTAAGTTGCTCGGCGACCTTGTCGAGCCCGACCTGTTCCAGGTTTAGGCGGTGTAATTCGCGGTTGAGGATGTCGCGGCCTTCCTCAATGTTGCGATCCATTTCCTGCAGGCGGAACCATTGCCGGACTTTGTTACGCGCCCGGCTGGTTTTCAGGTAGCCCAAGGATGGGTTTATCCAGTCGCGGCTGGGTGCGCCCTGCTTGGTGGTGAGGATTTCGACCCGCTGGCCGGTCTTGAGTGGGGTGTCGAGCGGTACCAGTACACCATCCAGCTTGGCACCACGACAGCGATGGCCCAGGTCGGTGTGCAGGGCATAGGCAAAATCAAGGGGTGTGGCGCCATGGGCAAGGGCGATGACGCGGCCTTGCGGTGTAAGGGCGAAGACCTCGTCCTGAAACAGTTCGTGGTGGAAATGATGCGCCAGCGCGTCGCTGTCGGCGATCTCTTGGCGCCAGGCGAGGAGTTGGCGTACCCAGGCGATTTTCTCTTGCAGGTGGGCCTGGTTATTTCCACCGCCTTCCTTGTAACGCCAGTGTGCGGCCACGCCAAGTTCGGACTCGTGGTGCATGGTGTGGGTGCGGATTTGTACCTCCAGTGCCTTGTCCTCAGGCCCGATGACGGCAGTGTGCAGGCTCTGGTATCCGTTGCCCTTGGGGCGCGAAATGTAGTCGTCGAACTGGCCGGGGATAGGTTGCCAGAGACTATGCACGATGCCAAGGACGAGGTAGCAGTCCTTGATGTCGTCAACCAGGACGCGCACTGCGCGTACATCGTAAAGTTCGTTGAAGCCAAGTCCTTTTTTGCGCATCTTGGCCAGGATACTGGCGATGTGTTTGGGGCGTCCGGCGACCTCGCAGTGTGCGAGGTTGGCCTCGTGCAGGGCTTGCAGCAGGTGTACCTTAATCGCCTCGATGGAGCGTTCGCGGTCGCCCCGTTTTTCATCCAGATGACGGGCGATGGTCTTGTAGGTGTCCGGCTCTAGGTAGCGGCAGGCGAGGTCTTCGAGTTCCCATTTAAATTGCCAGACGCCGAGTCGGTTGGCCAGCGGGGCATAGAGTTTTCTGGCTTCCAGGGCGGTTTGTTGGCGTAAGGCGGGATCGGCGTGAGCCCGTTCGCGCAGCGTCTGGGTGCGCTCGGCTAGCTTGATCAGTACAACGCGTAGGTCATCCGACATGGCTAGCAGCATATGCCGCAACAGTTCCTCCTGGCCGCCCTCGACCTCGGTTAGCAAATGGTCCATGCGGTTGAGGCGGGCGGCACCGAGGGTCAGGGCGGCAATGTGCGGGCCGTATTGCTTATTTAGCCGATCCCGGTCTAGTTGGGTTTCGGGCAGGGCAGAAAGGAGGGCGGCCGCCAGTGTTTCGCTGTCAAAACCCATGCGGTCGAGCAATTGGGCGGCACCCATGGCATGGGCAAGGAGCGGGGTGCCATCGGGAGTGAGACGATCGGTGAGAGCCTCGGTAAGGGTCTGCCAGACCTGACGCACGATGGCAGCCTTGTCCGCGCCAAAGTTGGCGCGTGATTCGAGCTGATTTAGCCAGTCCGCAGTATCACGGGGTGGGTCAATCAGCACGACTCGGTAATCCTAAGGTGGTCGATTACCAGAGCTTCCACCACGGTGCGTCCGGCTTGGGGCCGCCGGAGAGCCAGGGGCTTTGTGGGTGGTTTTGCTTGAGCACACGCAGGGCGTCCTTGGCCAGGTCTGGCATCCCAAGGTTGTCATAACTCTGCGCCATTAGGGCCAAGGCCTCTTCGGCGGCCTTCGTAGTTTGATAGTGCTCGATGACATATTTCGCCCGGTTGGCGGCGGCGACATAGGCACCTCGCTTGAAGTAGTAACGCGCCACATGCAGTTCGTGGGCACCGAGGGCATTTATCAGATAGTGCATACGGCCGCGAGCGTCTTCACTGTAGCGGCTGTCCGGGAATCGTTCGACCAGGACCTTGAAAGCGATGAAGGATTCATGTGCGGCGCGTGGGTCGCGTTCGCTCAAATCCTGGTTGCCGAGACGGGCCAGCAGACCGTTGTCTTCGATAAAGTTGACCATGCCTTTTAGATAGAGGGCATAGTCAACATGTGGATGTGCGGGGTGTTGCTGCAGGAAGCGGTCCAGCGCGACGGTTGCCGACTCCGGTTCGTTATCCTTGTAATAGGCGTAGGCGACTTCAAGTTGCGCCTGACTGGCGTGTGCGCCATAGGGATAGCGGGCCTCCAGTTTTTCGAACAGATTGATGCCCTGTTCGTAGTTGCCTTCTGCCACGGACTCTTTGGCCTTGCTGAATAGTTTTTGTGCGGACCAGTTGCGGGTTTCGTCGATCTGCTCGGGCAACAGGCTGCAACCCGGAAGGGTCACGGTAATCGCCGAGGCAATCAGAAGGGAGGCTAGAATTCGGTTCATGGCGCGGTCTTCGAGAGAACGAGAAGATAGACTGCATAATTATGCCATGCCCGTTGCTTACTGCTTGGCATAATGACAGCGATGCGTTATGGATACTTTTATAAAGTCCTGTTTTTCCGCTCCCGCGAAGGTGGGCGCCCAGTAGAATCAAAGAACTGGATTCCTGCCTATGTAGGAATGAGCCTTGATGAAACGCCCTTATGACGGTTATGCGTGATGACTGATCCCCATATTTTTGAAATCCCGGCCGACCTGTCCGGTCTGCGCCTGGATCAGGTGGTGGCGCGTCTGTTGCCGGAGTACTCGCGTGGTCGTCTGCAACAATGGATCGAGGCTGGCCAGATTACTGTGGGTGAGCACACGGTGTCAGTACGGCATAAGGTCTATAGCGGCGATCGCATCGAGGTGATCGTGGCACCTTTGCCGCAGGAGGCCGACCACGCGCCCGAGGCGATGGATCTGTCTGTGGTGTACGAAGACCCCCACATCCTGGTGATTAATAAACCGGCGGGTCTGGTGGTGCACCCCGGTGCGGGTAACTGGACGGGGACGCTGATGAACGCCTTGTTGCATCATAGCCCGGAGGCCGTGAATCTGCCGCGCGCCGGCATCGTTCATCGTTTGGACAAGGACACATCGGGTCTTCTGGTGGTTGCCAAAACGCTTGCCGCCCACACGGCGCTGGTGCGCGACATGCAGGCGCGAAAGGTCAGACGCATCTATCAGGCTATGGCCCTGGGATATTTCGATCGGGCGTCTGGAACAGTGGAGGGAAACATCGGCCGCCATCCCACCCAGCGCACGCGTATGGCGATGGTGTCCAACGGAAAACCGGCAGTCACGCACTGGCGGGTATTGCACCAGTTTGCCAAGGCCGCGCATGTCGAATGCCGGCTTGAAACCGGGCGTACGCATCAGATTCGCGTGCATATGACGCATATCGGCCATCCTCTAGTGGGCGATCCGGTGTATGGGCCGCGTCGCGCAGCGGTGAGTTTTCCGCGACAGGCGCTGCATGCATGGCGTTTGGGATTGACGCATCCCGTGACCGGCGAGGAATTGCAGTGGGAAGCGCCGCTGCCGCAGGATATGCGCGAGATGTTAGAGGCCTTGCAATGATCGCTCCCGACTGGCCGGCCCCGGCCCATGTGCACGCCATGATGACCACGCGCGAGGGCGGGGTCAGCCTGCCGCCGTTCGATGGCTTTAATCTGGCTACGCATGTGGGCGACGATCCGGCGGCGGTGGCGCAAAACCGTGCGATGTTGCGCCGACATCTTCCGGCAGAACCGCTGTGGCTGAATCAGGTGCATGGCGTGGCGGTCGCCGATGCAGGGCGGGATGCTGCCGGTTGCGAGGGCGATGCGGCAGTGAGCTTTGCCACCGGAATGGTCTGTGCAGTCATGACTGCAGACTGCTTGCCTGTGCTGTTTTGTGATACTGCCGGGACGGTGGTTGCCGCTGCACATGCCGGTTGGCGGGGATTGGCCGCCGGGGTGCTGGAGGCTACGGTGGCGCGCATGGGCGTGTCGCCGGAGGGCATCTTGGCCTGGCTGGGCGCGGCCATCGGTCCGCACTGTTTCGAGGTGGGCGATGAGGTGCGCACTGCCTTTATAGAAAGGCATCCCGTGGCGGCGGATGCGTTTTCCAGACACGGCGACCGCTGGCTGGCCGATATCTATGCGCTGGCGCGTATCCGCCTTGCATCCGCCGGGGTGAACCGCATCTATGGCGGCGGCCTGTGTACGGTCAGCGATGCGACGCGGTTTTATTCCTGGCGTCGCGATGGCAAAACTGGGCGCATGGCCAGCCTGATATGGAAGGAATGAAATGGAAACCGTGCGACCGCCTGCCGTGGCAGGAAGTTTCTATCCCGGTAATGTCAAGGCACTGACGGACGAAATTGCGCGTTATCTGTCCGAGGCAGACGCCGGGGATATCGGGCAGCGGCCCGTCAAAGCGCTGATCGTTCCCCACGCTGGTTATGTCTATTCCGGCCCTGTTGCCGCCCACGCCTATGCGCGTATCAGGCCGGCCTCTGGCCGCATCCGTCGTGTGGTGCTGTTCGGCCCTGCGCATCGCGTGCCGGTGCGCGGCATGGCCGTTCCATCGGTAGACGCGTTCGGGGCGCCGCTCGGGGATGTGCGCATCGACCGCGCCGGTTGCGAGTCGCTGTTGCGGCTCGATGCAGTCGAACTGAACGACCGGGCGCATGCATTCGAACATTCGATCGAGGTGCAGATTCCGTTTCTGCAGACCGTGCTGGACGATTTCGCGCTGCTGCCCGTGGTGGTTGGTGATGCGGATCCTCAGCAGGTGGCCGATGCGATGGACGCGGTCTGGGGCGGCGACGAGACGCTGATCGTGGTCAGCTCGGATCTGTCGCATTACCTGACTTATGAAGCGGCGCAGCGGGTGGATGCCGATAGTGTGAAGGCGGTGCTGAACCTGTCCGGGTTGACCCGTCACGCGCAGGCCTGCGGCGCCATTCCCGTCAACGGACTGATCCTGGCTGCCCGCCGGCATGGCCTGACGCCACACCTGCTCGATCTGCGCAACTCGGGCGACACCGCCGGCGACCGCGAACGCGTGGTGGGCTATGCGGCCATTGCGTTTACGGGCGGGCAGGAGGCCGGGAATGCCGACGACGATCCGGGCCGCGCGCTGCTTGTGCTCGCCAGAAATGCCATCCATCAGGCCCTCGGGCAACCGGCTACTGTGGAGACGCCCGCGCATCCCGATCTGGCACGGCCCGGCGCAACCTTTGTCACGCTCACCCAGGACGGCCAGTTGCGCGGTTGTATGGGTTCGCTGGATGCGCATCGGTCGCTCGAGGCCGATGTACGCGCCAATGCCGTGTCGGCAGCCCTGCACGATCCGCGATTTGCGCCGCTTACGGCCGGTGAACTGGATCGCACACGCGTTGAGGTGTCGATGCTGACAGCGTCCGCGCCGATGGCCTTTTTAGACGAGGCCGATGCGTTGCATAAATTGCGGCCGGGCCAGGACGGTCTGATATTCGAGTGCCACGGCCAGCGCGCCACATTCCTGCCGCAGGTGTGGGAACAGTTGCCCCGGCCGGAGGATTTCATGGCGCATCTGAAACGCAAGGCCGGATTCGCCGCCGATTTCTGGTCGCCGGAGGTGCGGCTTTATCGCTATGAGGTGCAGAAATGGAAGGAACCGCCGAAACGCTGACCGGCACGCCTGCGCGCTGGTGGCATGCCCTGGATGACGGTCGTATTCAGTGCGATCTGTGTCCGCGAGACTGCAAACTGAAGGATGGCCAGCGCGGCGCATGTTTTGTGCGCGGCGCGCAGGGAGGCCGGATGCTGCTCACCACCTATGGGCGCAGTTCAGGCTTTTGCATCGACCCGATCGAGAAGAAACCGCTCAACCATTTTCATCCCGGCTCCAGCGTCCTGTCATTCGGTACGGCGGGCTGTAACCTGGCGTGCAAGTTTTGCCAGAACTGGGATATATCCAAGTCGCGCGACATGGACCGGCTGATGGATGCCGCCAGCCCTGAGGCCATTGCGCAGGCGGCCAAGGCATACGGTGCGCAAAGCGTTGCGTTTACATACAACGACCCGGTGATATTTGCCGAGTACGCGATGGATACGGCAGATGCCTGCCATGCACTGGGCGTCCGCACGGTCGCGGTGACGGCGGGATACATTCACCTGCCTGCGGCACGCGCGTTTTTCGCGAAGATGGACGCCGCAAACATAGACCTCAAGGCGTTCACCGATGACTTTTATCGCCATCTATGCGCCGGCCATCTGCAACCGGTGCTGGATGTGCTGAGGTATGTCTGGCACGAAACGGACTGCTGGCTCGAATTGACTACCCTGTTGATCCCCGGTCAGAACGACAGCGAGGCCGAGATTCGTGCACTGTCCGACTGGTGTGTGAAGGAACTGTCGCTCGATCTGCCGCTTCATTTTTCTGCATACCACCCCGATTATCGGTTCGATGCGCCGCCCACGCCGCCGGAGACGCTTTCCCGTGCCCGCCAGATCGCGATGGATGCCGGACTGCGTTATGTCTATACCGGCAATGTGCACAACCGCGAGGGTGACACCACCTGCTGCCCGGGCTGCGGCGAACCGGTGATCGAGCGCGACTGGTACAACATCCTGCGCTACGGCCTTGATGACACGGGCCATTGCATGCAATGCGGCACGGCAATCGCCGGACGGTTCGGCCCGTTTTCAGTGCCATTCGGCGCGCGCCGGATTCCGATACGGATGGCAAATCCGGGATAGCACGGGTTATGACAGCGGTGTGTGTAAGAGGCCCGCTTTTTGGTTTATGGGTTTTCCAGATTGCGCAGAGATTTGCGTTTTTACGGGTGGGCGGTAGGGTGGTTTTTCTAAAGGGTTCCGCCGTGGGTGAGGAAGGATTGCCTGACCTCGCTGATACGGCGCAGTAGCCATACGGCTGTGACGGTAAGCAGTCCCCAGGCGAAGATAGCGAAGGGCGTAGGCAGGAAAGGCGTCGGCACGAGCAGAACTACACCGAGGAGATGCAGCCAGAAATGCCGGCGTTGCAAGGCGTCTGGGACAAACTGCTTCATGTTTGGAATCTGGCTGGCGGATACACCGGTTTGTGTACGCAGGTGAAACCAAGCCAGAAAGGGTAGTATTTTGAACAGCATACCGATTACGACCGAGCTCGCGAATCCGAGCAGGAAGAGTATCCCAAGGCTGGTTTGAGCGGGGTCGGAGAGTTGGTTGGCGATGGGTATAAGCAGAGCGCAGATCGCGAGGCTAACCATGCCGAGGCGCCAGAATTTCATTGTTTCGTCATTCACCTTGCGTCGCCGCCGGCCTTGTATCCACAGGGTGCTGAGGGCGAATCCCAGTGCGGCCATGGCGATGACCAGACTGGCGATGCGCGTTGCGCCGAGTGTGCCTATGATCAGGCCGATAAAGAGGATCCATGTCAGGTATTGACTTACCCGGGTAGGGTAAGGTGGAGTGAGCTGCAGCATGGGGATAACCTGGTACGCTGAACCGATGATCAGTAACAGTGTCCAACCGGCGAGGCCCCAGCTGAGGTGTAGGTGGGTGAGTGCGATCGGGTCGGAGATTGTCCAGAGACCGGCCAGGCCACCGGCGAGTGTGAGTCCTAGGCTAAAGGTAATCAGCAGGCTAAGCCAAGCCTTTTGATAAGTTCGGGTGAGCAGGGTGAGTGCCTGGTTGGAAAACAAGGCGCGTGTGAAGGCCGCTAGGATTACGAGAAGGCTGAAGCCGAGCAGGGTTGCGCCGCTCGCAAGAAGGGTGGTATGGACGAAATACAGTCCTAGGGCGAGCAATAGGGTGCCGGCGCTGAGGCTATAGCGTGCGGTACGGATCCAGACAGGCCGTAGAAGAACGGCAACGCCCAGCAAGACCGGCAGCATTTGCAGCAGGGCGCCCAGCATAATGAGGCCAAGAAAACCCAGCGTTAGCAGATGGGTAATGGCTAGTGCGGCGGGAGACCAGCGACTGGCTAGGGCGTCAGACCCCAGTGAGGTCAACATGCCCGCGACGGCGGCCAGAAGCAGGAAATAGGCGGCGGACCTAAAAAACTCCAGGGGTAACCCCAACGGGGGGCCCTGTTCGTACGACAGGCCGGTAGCGGGCTGCATTGATCAGGCTGGGATAACCGATTACGGGGTGATCTGGGTCATGCGTGCAACCAGGGTGTCGGCGTCCCCAGCCAGCATCTGGTCGCACATCCGGTAGAGGATCTGTTCCTCCTTGAGGTTGTGTTGACGCATCAGCATCAATAAGGTTTCGGATAAGCCCAGAAACTGGGCGCTGTCCTGTTTGGATAAACAGTCTGCCATGGCTGACAGAGTGTCGCGCATCTCGGCGTGTTCCATGCGCATCACTTGCGTTGGACCGCCTTGCATTCCGGAGGTGGCCTCGAATGCGGGAAACAGGATTTCCTCCTCCCGCATTAGGTGGCAGAGCGTGGTGTTGTGGAAGGTTGTGAAGGCCTGTTGTGCGAGCGCCCAATCCATCGTATCAACGGCATTTTCGGCGGCCACAAACAGATCGTCACAGTGGTTGTGATCGTCGCCAAGATAGTCAGCAATCCGGGGCATGATGAAGCCCTAGGCGGTCTTAACGATGAAGTCGATCATAACGCCATCCGCGCCCTGTTCCAGATAGTTGATCTCGACGCGATCGCCATAGCGGGCCTGCATTTGTTGCAGCAGCGGCAGCGGATTGTGGTCGTTGACGAAGCGCATACGCTCGCCGGGCAACAGGCTGTCCAAGGCACCAAAGATGGCCGCGTGACGGAAACGCTTGGCGATGCCGCGGGCGTCGAAGGCGTAGATACTGTCGGTGCGGTTGTGGTTGTGAATAGGGATATTGATGGTGTGTTGCAGGTTCATTGAGGGCTTTCGGGTTGGCGGATAGAAGTTTGTATGTTCGGTGGACGATGATGGAATGACATTGATAAATGTCAGCTCACGGCCGGATGCGATGCCGTTCAAATTGCGATTTGGTAATGCATGGGCTGTCTTACAATGCACGGGATTCTCTTTACAGAAACTCGTATGTCAAAACAAAAACGCGTGGGCATGGTTTCCCTTGGCTGTCCCAAGGCTACCGTCGATTCGGAGCGAATTCTCACGCAATTGCGCGCCGAGGGTTACACGATGTCTGATACCTATGCCGGTGCCGATGTGGTGGTCGTCAATACCTGCGGCTTTATCGACAGCGCGGTACAGGAGTCGCTTGATGCCATTGGTGAGGCGCTGGCCGAAAACGGCCGCGTTATCGTGACGGGTTGCTTGGGCGCGCGTGCCGATGTGATCAGAAACGCTCATCCCTCGGTGCTGGCCATCACCGGGCCGCACGCACTCGAAGAGGTGATGTCGGCGGTACACGCTGAATTGCCGCGTCCACACGACCCCTTTACGGATCTTGTCCCTCCCGGTGGATTGAAACTTTCACCGCGTCATTACGCTTGGCTGAAAATCTCGGAGGGCTGCAATCATCGCTGTTCGTTCTGCATCATCCCCAGCCTGCGCGGCGATCTGGTGTCGCGTCCGGTGGGCGATGTTTTGGCCGAGGCCGAGGCGCTGGTCAGCGCAGGTGTCAAAGAATTGCTGGTGATCTCGCAAGACACCAGCGCCTACGGCGTCGATGTTAAATACCGCACCGGCTTTCATAACGGTCGTCCGGTGAAGACGCGTATGCAGGCCTTGGCGGAAGAATTGGGTCGCTTGGGTATCTGG
>SXRG01000021.1 GCA_005793645.1 Burkholderiales bacterium | reverse complement strand
GGCCCGTATCACTATGTTTGCCATTTTTCCTGATTTTACTTTCCACTGAATCCCTATGCCTACATTTGATATCGTTTCTGAGGTAGATACCGTTGAGGTGAAGAACGCCGTAGATCAGGCCAGCAAGGAGATCGGCCAGCGCTATGACTTCAAGGGATCGGATGCCCGGATCGAGCAGGCCGAGAAGGTCTTGACCCTGCACGCCGATACCGATTTTCAGCTCGATCAGGTGTACGAGGTCGTGATTGCCAAGTTAGCCAAACGCAATGTCGATGTGCGCTGTCTGGAGCGCGGCAAGGTGGAGAAGGTGTCTGGCAACAAGGTCAAGCAAGAGGTCAAGATTCGAGCCGGCATTGAGCAGGAACTCGCCAAACGCCTGGTTCGGGTGATCAAGGATTCCAAGCTCAAAGTTCAGGCCAGCATTCAGGGGGATACGGTGCGCGTCTCGGGCGCCAAGCGTGACATTTTGCAGGACACCATCGCCTTGGTGCGCAAGGAAGTGACGGATTTTCCCTTGCAATATCAGAATTTTCGCGATTAATCAGCGGATCGCATAGTCCAGTGCCAAGCCGGAAAACACGGCTGCGCCAAACCAGGTGTTGTGCAAGAAAGCCTTGAAGCAACGGACTGGATCACGGTGGCGGATCAGTTTGTAGTGATACAGCGCGATCCCGGCGGCGGCCAGTAGGCCTAGCCAGAACAATTCGCCTAAATCGTGTTGTGCACCAATCCACGCTAGCAATGTCAGGGTGATCGCGTAGCACAGCATGACGATGGTCACATCAAAACGACCAAAGGTGATGGCCGAGGTACGAATACCGATTTTCAGGTCATCGGTGCGATCGACCATGGCATATTCAGTGTCATAGGCAATGCTCCAGAACAGATTGGCGAGCAAGAGCCACCCTGCTTCGGTGGGCACGCTGCCTTGTACGGCTGCATAGGCCATGGGAATACCGAAGCCGAAGGACAAGCCCAAATATGCCTGCGGCACCGCGAAGAAGCGTTTGGTGAAGGGATAACTGGCGGCCAGAAAGGCGGCGATCACGGCCAGGAATAACAATAAGGGTGTAACGATGGGCCACAGCACGAGTAAGGCTAGCAGGGCTAAAGCTACGGCCACTCCGATTGCCTCGCCTGGGGTGATCTCGCCGGTGGCCAGAGGGCGTTTTCGGGTACGCGCCACGAAGCCGTCGAAGTGGCGGTCGGCATAATCATTGACAGAACAGCCGGCGGAACGCATCAGCACCACGCCGGCGACAAAAATAACCAAGAGATTGAGGGGGGGTAGTCTTTCGGCGGCAAACCACAGCCCCCACAGCGTGGGCCAGAGTAAGAGTAGGATCCCAATGGGTTTGTCGAGCCGTGTCAGGCGCAGATAGGCGTTGAAGTTCACGACAAGCCCGGCAAAAAAACCTCGCTCACCAAGAGCGGGGCGCCGTCGAGCAGATAACGCGCGCGGCGGGCCCAAAGCTGGCGCGGCGCGAGGGGGACGGCAGTTACGGCGGCACGGTAGAGGGGATGGCGGGTATCAATGCAGCAGTAGTCAAGCGGTTCACGCGTGATGCGCGGATTGAGAAACAGCGCCTCGCCCAAGGGTCGGTTGCCTAGCCCCGCCAGCGCGCGCCAGGGACCGTTAACGCTTTCCAGTGCCGTGATGCTGTGGGCAAATACTAGGGGCGTATCGCCGCAACGCAGCAATACCTCGCGCACCAGCACCCGCTTTGGCCGAACCAGTTGCAGCGGCGCCCACTCATCGAGGTGCGGTTGGCCCAGCCCTTGACGCAGACGCAGCACATTGAAGGCCGGACAATGTTGGCGCAGATGGGCGGTAAGCGAGCCGGGCCGGGTGAGCCAGCCATGCGCCCGCCCGGTTAATACGGGGGAAGGAAGCCAAAGATTAGACATAGCCGCGCATTTTACCTGTCTCTCAGGCGTACAGCCGCGCTTCGCCTCCGAGTAACCAGCGGTCGATGTGGCGTTTAACGGCGTCGGGGTGTTGGCGCAGTAGCTCGGCGGCAGCGTTGCTGGCAGGTTCCAGTAGATGTGCGTCGCTTTCGATATCGGCAAAACGCAGCATTTGCTGTCCGGACTGCCGGGCGCCGAGGCGCTCACCGGGGCCGCGCAGGCGCAGGTCGTGGCGGGCAATCTCGAAACCGTCTTGGCTGTCGCGGAGAATGGCGAGGCGCTCATGGGCGATCGCACCGATGGGTTTGCTATAGATCAGCAGACAGGTTGAGGCGCGGGTCCCGCGTCCCACCCGGCCACGCAATTGATGCATTTGCGCCAAACCCATGCGCTCAGCGTGTTCGATCACCATCAGGCTGGCGTTGGGTAATTCGACGCCCACCTCGTTGACCGTGGTGGCGCCCAGCACATTCTGTTCACCCGCCTTGAACGCGGCCATAACGGCTGCCTTTTCCGTTGCCTTCATGCGGCCATGTATCAAGCCGATTGTGAGCTGCGGTAGCGCGGCGCTAATCTCGGCATGGGCATCGATCGCAGCCTTCAAATCTAGCTTTTCTGACTCTTCAATCAAGGGGCAAACCCAATAGCTTTGCCCACCACTGGCGCAAAACTCGGCTAGCCGAGTGATCACCTCGGTGCGGCGGGCGTCGCTCATGACCCGCGTTTCGATGGGCGTGCGTCCGGGGGGTAGGCTGTCGATGCTGGAAATGGAAAGGTCGGCGTAATAACTCATTGCCAGCGTGCGCGGGATGGGGGTGGCGGACATCATCAGCAAGTGCGGCAGCACCTTTCCCTCTTTTTCAGCCCCTTCCCCGATGGGGGAGGGGGCCGCTTTGGCCCTTAAGGCCAACCTTTGTTCGACCCCGAAGCGGTGTTGTTCATCGACAATGACCAGTCCTAAACGGGCGAAGGTGACATCGTCCTGAATGAGGGCATGGGTGCCGACCGCGATGGGGGCACGGCCATCGGCTAGGGCGGCCAGCGCGGCGCTTCGCGCCTTTCCCTTGACGGCGCTGGACAGCCAAACAACATTAACCCCCAAGGGCGTGAACCCGTCGCGGAGTTTTTGGTAGATCTGTTCGGCCAGGAGTTCGGTCGGTGCCATCAGTGCCACCTGCATACCACTGCCGACGGCAAGGGCGGCGCAGGCGGCAGCGACGCAGGTCTTGCCGCTACCAACATCGCCTTGCAGCAGGCGGTGCATGGGGTGCGGCGCGGCCAGGTCGGTACGAATCTCGTCCAGGCAGCGTGCCTGCGCTGTCGTGAGAGTGAAGGGCAGACCAGCCAAGAGGCGCGGGCCAAGTTCTTGTGCATCATTCAGGGGGACGGCATGTTGATACTTCCGCTCTATCGTGGCGCGTTGTAGAGAGATCTGTTGGGCCAGCAATTCATCAAATTTGAGCCGCTCCCAGGCCGGTCCCTGGCGCAGTTCCAACAGTGCCGTATCCGCGTTGGCCGGTGGTTGGTGCAGAAACCGCAGGGTAGCCGCGAACTCGGGCAGGCCCAGATGCTGGCGTAGTGGTTCAGGCAGGCTGTCGGCCAGATCCGCCGCGTCGAGTTCTGCGGCAATGGCCTGGCGCAGGCGGTATTGCGACAGCGCAGCAACATTGGGATAGACCGGCGTCAGCGTTTTTTGTAAGGGTGTTGATGGTCTCAACACGCGGTAGCGAGGATGCACCATTTCCATTCCGAACAGACCGGTGCGTGCCTCGCCAAAGGCGCGCACCGTCACTCCGGGGGAGAGGGCCGCAACCTGATTGGGGCGAAAGTGCAACAGGCGAATGCGTAGTCGTGCGTTGGTTGCGTCCTGAATCTCGAACAACAGTTGCGTTCGCCCACCGCGTGACCGTTCCATGTGGACCAGAACCCCCTCGACCTGGGCAACCAAGCCAGGTTTTAGCTGGGTAAACGGGGTCAGCCGGGTTTCGTCTTCAAATCGCAGTGGCAGGTGCAGGATCAGGTCGGTCGCCTGGGCCAGGCCGAGCAGGCGATGGGGCTCCTTATCCTTGGGCACTTAACACCTAGCGTTCAGTTCTTAATTTGCGTTGTTCAGCACCAAAACCCCATCGGCCTCGACCAAAGCGTTACGCGGTAGATTGGCGACGCCGACAGCGGCGCGGGCAGGGTAGGGTTGCTGGAAGTATTGCGCCATAATCTCGTTGACCATGGAAAAGTGACTCAGATCGGTGAGGAATACATTGAGCTTGACCACATCGTTGAGACTACCGCCAGCGGCGTCACATACGGCATGCAGGTTGGCGAAGACGCGATGAATCTGCGCCTCGATGCCGTCAACCATTGTCATGCTGGATGGGTCGAGGCCGATCTGGCCAGACAGGTATACTGTGTCGCCGCTCTTGACGGCTTGGGAATAGGTGCCGATAGCGGCAGGGGCGTTGGCGGTGACGATAATGGTTTTCATGGTTCTTTGGAACTGGGCTGGGAACGATGGGTATGGGCCTCGGAGGAATTCTTTAGGCGGTGGATACGGGAGACCTCGGGTAAGGCGCGCATGGCGCGCATCAGGCGCGAGAGGTGGGCCCGATTTTGTACCTCGACGGTGAAGACGAGCTGGGTATGTGCGCTACCGCTGTCTTCGATCATATGCACATCGTCGATGTTGGAGCCTTCGCCGGCGATGATGCTGGCAATCCGTGCGAGGACGCCGCGCTGATTCAGGGCGACGACGCGGATGATGACCCGGAAGACGCGATCGAGTTCGCTGGCCCACTCCACATTGATCCATTTATCGGGGTCTTCGCGGTAGTGGCTGATCTGGGAGCAATCATGCGTATGGATGATGAGCCCCTGGTTTTTCTTGATCTGCCCGATAATCGGATCGCCCGGGATGGGACTGCAACAACGCCCCATGCGAACAGCGATGCCTTCGCTACCGCGAATCAGGAGAGGCCCAGGGGTGTGGGCGCTGGATACTTCGTCATGAACCAGCAATTGCCGGGCGACGACCACACCGAGTTGCTTTCCGAGGCCGATATCGGTGAGGGTCTCGGTTCGGTTGTGCCCGGTAGCACGCGAATATTTTTGCCATTGTGAGGGGCTGATTGTCTCGGGGTTGGTGCCGAAGGCGCGCAGGGCCTGCCCCAGAAGCAGGACGCCTAAGGCCTCGGAATCCTGCTGGTTGGCACGTTTGATGGCGCTCCGGATCTGGGCGCGGGCCTTGCCGGTGAAGGCAAAGTGCGCCCAGGTCGGACTGGGCGTGATGTGATCGTCGGTCAGGACCTCAACTCGGTCACCATTGCATAGCGAGGTCGAGAGCGGGGCCAAATCGCCATTGATGCGTACGGAGTGACAGTGGTTACCAATCGTGGTGTGAACCGCATAGGCAAAGTCGATGGCCGTGGCCCCGCGCGGTAGGGACATGATCTTGCCCTTGGGGGTGAAGACATAGACTGCGTCTGGAAACAGGTCTACCTTGATGTGTTCGAGAAACTCAGTTGAATCGCGGCTATCGGCTTGTATGTCGAGCAGTCCCTGTAGCCATTTGTGGGCTTGTTTCTGGGCGGCGGAGAGATCCCCTCCGGCCGACTTGTACATCCAATGCGAGGCAACCCCGGATTCAGCCAGATGATGCATGTCGCGCGAGCGAACCTGTACTTCGATTGGAGCGCCAAAGGGACCAAACAGGGTGGTGTGTAGGGATTGGTAGCCGTTGGCCTTGCCGATGGCAATGTAGTCCTTGAACTTGCCCGGAATGGGTTTGTATAAGCCATGCAGAACCCCTAGTGCAGTATAGCAGGCGAGCTGATTTTCGGTGATGACCCGGAAGCCGTAGATGTCATAAACCTCGGCAAAGGTCAGGTGCTTGGCCTGCATCTTGCGATGGATACTGGCCAGATGTTTTTCACGCTGGGTGACCTCAGCCGTCAAGCCGACCTCGGCGAGGCTTTTCTGGATGTGCGCGCGGATCTTTTCCAAGACGGTAGCGCGGTCAATGCGGGCCTCCTGAATCGCCTTTTCCAGCACCCGATAGCGGGTGGGGTGAAGGTGGCGAAAGGCAAGGTCTTCAAGCTCTTGATAGAGGCGATTCAGGCCCAGGCGGTTGGCAATGGGGGCATAGATATCCAGCGTCTCTTGAGCGATACGCTGGCGTTTGGATTCGTCCATCGCCCCCAGCGTGCGCATATTGTGACTGCGATCGGCAAGCTTGATGAGAATGACACGGACATCGCGCGACATGGCCAGCAGCATCTTGCGGAAGTTTTCTGCCTGTGCTTCGGCCTTGCTCTCGAAATGGATTCGGTCGAGTTTGGTAACACCATCGACCAAGGCCGCGATGGATTCGCCAAACTGGGCCGCAATGTCGGCATGGGAGATGTCCGTATCTTCGACAACATCGTGGAGCAGCGCCGCTGCCAAGGTTTGCAGATCCATGTGCCAAGAGGCGAGGATCTCGGCAACGGCAAGCGGGTGGGTGATGTAATTCGTACCGTCCGCGCGCAGTTGACCGGTATGAGCCGCGGCACTGTAGGCGTAGGCACGCTCGAAAACCTGTTTTTCTTCAGGCTTGAGGTAATCGAGTACTGGAAGAGCTCCGAGGTGGGAGGCTGGGAGTGGTCCGGTGGGGGGGGGCTTGGAGCGCGGGGGGGCGGAGGAGGGGGTCACCACAGGAGAGGCCATGAGGTGAGCCAGAGCCGCCGTTAGTTAGGGCTGTGCGCGGAGCAACTCGTCCACTCCGGTTTTCCCCGCGGCGATCTCACGCAGGGCGATAACGGTGGGTTTGTCACGGTTGGCCTCAACCCTAGGCTCGGCACCGACGAGAATGCGGCGTGCGCGCCAGCTGGCAGCCAGGGTCATTTCAAAGCGGTTGGGGATATGGGTGAGACAATCGTCAACGGTTACGCGAGCCATGGGCGTGTTCCTGTCATAAAAGTACGACTATTTTACCTCAATTGGCTAGTAATGCGGCGACTAGCGCATGAGTTTCGCTGCGTTGTCGCTGCCGTTGACTTCGGCAGATGGCCAGCAGATCTTCCAACGCGGTTTCGAAGACATCGTTGATCAAGACATAATCAAAGGCGTTGGCGTGCGCAATGTCATCCTGGGCAGCGGCCAGACGGCCAGCGATGATCTCGGCGCTGTCCTGACCGCGACCCTCCAAGCGGTTTTTTAACGCAGCGAGCGAGGGCGGCAGGATGAAAATCCCAATGGCCTCAGGGACCAAGGTGCGGATGCGCTCGGCACCTTGCCAGTCGATTTCTAACAGGATGTCGCTGCCTGCGGCGCGCTGTGCCGCAATTCCAACCTGTGAGGTGCCGTAGAAGTTGCCATAGACCTCGGCGCTCTCCAGAAACTCACCGCGCGCCTGCATGATGGTGAAGGTTCCACGATCAATAAAGTGATATTCCCGGCCGTTGATCTCACCGGGGCGCGGGGTGCGTGTCGTGTGTGAGACTGACACATGGATGTGCGGGTCGCGGGCCAGCAGTGCCTTGACCAAGCTGGATTTTCCAGCCCCGGACGGGGCAGAGACTACAAACAGATTTCCGGACATAAATGCTTTCTATTCAATATTCTGAATTTGTTCTCTCATCTGTTCGATGAGGACTTTAAGCTCGATGGCGGTGCTTGAAACATCAAGCGCACCAGCCTTGGAACAGAGGGTATTGGCCTCGCGTTTGAGATCCTGCATCAGAAAATCGAGCCGTTTTCCGGCCAGGCCACCCTTTTCGAGGGTGCGTTCAACCTCGCTCAGATGGGCCAGAAGACGGTCGAGTTCTTCATCGACATCGATCTTTTGCGCAAATAGGGCAACTTCCTGCACGATTCTGTCCTGATCCAGATCGGGGGCGAGTTCGATGAGGCGTTTTTGCAGCTTGTCGCGGTACAAGGCCACAATCTCGGGCACTCGGGGCCTTAGCTGCGTTGTATGGGCACGGATTGCCTGCAAGCGTTCATGCAGGATCGCGGTCAATTTTTCGCCTTCACGAGCACGAGAGGCATTGAAATCGGCTAGGAGGGTGTTTATTTGGGCCATGATCGTCTGTTGTAGACCCTCATTGTCGATCTTGGGCTCGGTTATCACTCCCGGCCAGCGCAGTAATTCCCCCATGGCAAGGGGTCTGGCATGAGGCGCGAGGGGCTGAATTGTGGCAACGAGTTGCAGGAGCTGTTCAAGTACCGTGGTGTCGAGAGTTGCCGGCAGGTCGACACCCCTTCGGGGCAGGAAATTGATGCGGCATTCCACCTTGCCGCGCCCAACCTGGGCACTGATGCGTTCGCGCAAGGGGCCTTCAAGCACCCGTAAGTCTTCGCTCATGCGGAAATTAAGTTCCAGGAAACGGTTATTGACTGCGCGCAATTCGAGGCTGAGATGACCATCGGCGACATCTACGCTATGGCTGGCATAGCCGGTCATGCTGTGGATATAAGGCATGGAATAAGTTCCAGAGTTCAACAGCTATTTGGACGACAGTTTACTTAACTTCACGCGCCCCACCAAGTTATTCGCCCTTTGGATAGCTCTGGAATTGAATCAATAAACACCTAAATAGAGATCTGTTGGCAGGCTAGAATAGCCCCTGTTCTTGGCCTTATGTTGGATGTGTTGTTATGACCGAAATCTCCCGCCCCTCGGGCCGCGTAGTGAATGCATTGCGTGCAGTAAATATCACCCGAAATTACACCAAGCACGCTGAGGGCTCCGTGCTGATTGCGTGTGGTGATACGAAGGTGCTATGCACCGCCAGCGTGCTGGAAAAGGTACCTCCGCATGTGCGCGGGAGCGGAGGGGGCTGGCTTACCGCCGAATATGGCATGTTGCCGCGTGCCACTCATACGCGTGGCGATCGTGAGGCAGCGCGAGGTAAACAGAGTGGCCGTACCCAAGAAATTCAGCGACTGATTGGCCGTTCCCTGCGGGCGGCAGTAGACCTGTCCCAGCTCGGCGAGCGCACGATTCATGTGGACTGTGATGTCCTGCAAGCCGACGGTGGTACCCGTACCGCCAGCATCACGGGTGCCTGGGTGGCCGTACATGATGCAGTGGAATGGCTTATCAAGGAGGGGAAGATTCCCGGTTCGGTGATGCGTGAACCCGTTGCTGCTATCTCGGTGGGTATTTATCAGGGCACACCGGTGCTGGATCTCGATTACGCCGAGGATGTTGATTGCGACACCGATATGAATGTGGTCATGTTGGGCCGTGACACTCTGATCGAGGTGCAGGGCACCGCCGAAGGCGTTGCCTTTTCGCGTAGCGAACTCAATCAATTGCTAGATCTGGCTGAAAAAGGTATCCGCGAGCTGATGCAGTTGCAGCAAGCGGCTATTCAGCAAGGAGGTATCCAATGAGCCGCAAAATTGTCATTGCGTCCAATAACTCGGGCAAGCTGCGCGAAATTGGCCAGATCCTTGCGCCGTTGGGTATCGAGGCGCATCCACAGGGCGACTTTGGTGTGCCGGAATGCCCCGAGCCGCATGTTACTTTTGTCGAAAACTGTATCGCCAAGGCCCGTCATGCCGCCGCGCATACGGGTTTGCCGGCCCTGGCCGACGATTCCGGTATCTGCGTGGATGCGCTGAACGGTGCGCCTGGCGTGTATTCGGCCCGCTACGCTGGGGAGCCGAAGTCCGACCAGCGCAACAATGAAAAACTCATTTTCGCATTGCAAGGCATCGCCAACCGGCGCGCGCATTACTACTGCGTGATGGTCTTCGTGCGTTACGCCGATGATCCGCAACCCATTATCTGCGAAGGTGAATGGCATGGCGAGATCATCGACACCCCACATGGTGAGGGAGGCTTTGGCTATGATCCCTATTTCTTACTGCCTCAATTTGGCAAGACCAGCGCCGAACTGACGGCAGATGACAAGAATGGCATTAGCCACCGTGGCATTGCCCTGCGGGACTTGGTTGAGCGGCTAAAGGCAACGGGCGCTGCAGCCTAGCGGTTGAGTTTCGCCCGGTGAGCGTGCACATTCGCCACGCAAATGTCAGCCGGGCATGGGCTTCTATAAACCTTTGCGCAAGGTGAGGCGAAGGGTTTCACCCTCTTGTTCCATGCGGAATTGGTGCAGCACATTCATGCCCAGCAGACCCTGGCCACTAAGCCGGGGTAGGACGCTGGTTTGCACTTTTTGTAGGGCGAATGGCCCAATCTGGAGGTGATCGAGGCTGGCGATGCAGGTGTTGGTGATGCCGTTGGCAGTGTGCGATTGCTGTGGGCGGCAGCGGGTGAGGCCGGCGGCATCGGCAAGTTCTTCGGAGATGGCCAGGGTGCTAGCGCCGGTGTCGATCAGCAGGGTGGCTGGCTGGCCGTTGAGTTGGGCCTCGACATAAAAGTGGCCGTCGCGGTGACGCTGGATAACTAGGCTGCCAGTGGCGTCTGTGTCCATGGTTACGTGCAAGGGGCCGTTTTGCAAAAGGCCACTGATGACGGCGTAAAGAATGGCGGCGATGAAGAACCAGAGGCCGGCGGAGGTGATGGTGGATTTCATCCGTTTGCGTAGAGCCTGGCGAGGCGGGCGACTTCAGCACGGACGCGTGTAACGAGTTCGGGTGGGCTAACGACGGTGCAGTCGGCACCGTATTTTAGGATGTCCATGATTAGTTCGCGGTCGTCAGCGTAGGGTAGGGTGAGCTCATAGCGCCCATCGCTCAGCGTGCGACCTTTTTGTTGTGGATGCCAGCGTTCGTTGCGTACCCAGCGCGAGCGTTCGGCATTAAAGACGAGAACGGCATGGTGAGTCGTTTTTTTGCGGAAAATGCCGTAGCTGGCACCGAGTTGTGCGTCGAGACTGTGTTGAGCGACTTCCTTGGCTTTTTTCTCGAGGGTTTCCACGCGTAGGATGGCATCAACCGAGAAGGCACGCAGCTCGTCGCGCAGGTGACACCAGGCATCGAGATACCAATTGTCGCGGTAATGCACCAGCCGTTGAGGGGAAATCTCGCGCTGCGTGACGCTATCATTGCCACGGGCGTGGTAGTCGATCAGTAGGCGTTTGCGGCGGAGGAGTGCGGAGCCAACCGCCTGGAAATGTCCCAGTTGGTACTCGCGGGCTCCGATCGTTTCGATACGGATGCGCTGGGCGACATCGAGGGCGGTGTCGTCGGCCGAACCCAGAAGGGCAGAGAGGCGCGCCTGCAAGGGTTGGATGTGGCCGCCTAAGAGGCCGCCGTGATCCAGCTGGGCGAGCAGGTGCTGCATGGTGAGGAGGGCGTGGATCTCTTGGGCCGAAAACCATAGGCCGGGCAGATCGTATTGACCGCCAGAGTTGGGTGCCGTGCGGTCAAAGCGGTAACCGTTCAACTCTCGGTCGAAGACGATGGGGGCGTTGAGACGGTCGCGCATGTAGGCCAGATCGCGGGTGAGCGTGGCGCGCGAGACCTCAAGGCGTCCCTGTAAATCAGAAAAAGAGACTGAACGGCTTTCGCTCAGGTATTGGTCGATCTTGTAAAAACGCTCGGTGCGGTCCATGCGTAGATTCTACACAAAATCGTTTTTCAGGCTCATCGGGTGAGACTGAAGCGCTTTACCGTGTGGGGGTCTTTATTGCGGGGTGTGTGATGTCTTTGACTGCGTTTGTGATTTTGTACCTGACACTGGGCTTTGCCTGGGCTTGGTATTGTGCTTGGGTGCGCCAGCCGGTGCGTCAACCTCATATAGCCATGCCGGTGATGTGGGGTTTTCGTACGCTAGCGTGGCCCGTGGATGTGTTATGTGACTGGGTGAGCCTAGATCGGTGTGGGGAGAGGGAGATCTGCTGATCTGGTCTCGAGGGGCGCGTGATGATTAGTGACGCTTGTAGGTCTTTTGTTGCGGAGATCGCGGTGCGGCGTTGGCATCTTTGTGACGGAAGTGGATCCGGCCCTTGGTTAGGTCATACGGAGACATCTGCACGGTGACGCGGTCGCCTTGAATAATCTTGATGCGGTGCATCTTCATCTTGCCGGCGACATAGGCGATGATCTGAATATTATTCTCCAAGGTCACAACATAGCGTGTATCGGGGAGGACTTCGGTTACAACACCTTCAAATTCAATAAGCTCTTCTTTAGCCACGGATTCTTTCAGAGGGGAACGGGATGGAGCAGGGTGGTTGATGGAGGGCTTGTTGCAAAACCCGGCTTGCGCCGGATTTTGAGTAAGCCTTCGTGCCGGTTAGAGCGCTTGAATATTGGAGGCTTGCTGGCCCTTTTGGCCCTGAGTCACATCAAAGCTGACGCGCTGATTTTCCTTCAGGGTCTTGAAGCCGTTGCCCTGAATGGCGGAGAAGTGTGCGAAGAGATCCTCACCACCTGCATCCGGGGTGATGAAGCCGAAACCTTTGGTCTCATTGAACCATTTGACGATACCAGTTGCCATTCTATATTTTCCTAAAGAGTTAAATTCCGGTGAGATCTCACCGTGTTGCAGTGCTGTAAGCTGGTGTCCAAGTTGAACACTGACCTTCGGTCACTACAAGCGTCATTATCACACATAATCAAGGTGTGATAGCGGTTTTCATGCGGCGAAAAAGCAGTTTGCCCTTGAAATTTCCTCTTTCTCCCCCATTCAGACGCGACTACCAAAGAATTTCATCATCCTTGACCATGACCGACACACTTCCGTTCGACGATACGACCGTCCTCCAAGACACACTTCCATTCGATGACACAGCCGTTCTCCAAGGCTCGGGCGATCCTCTTTTAGAGGGTGAAATCCTTACTTTGACGCCAGACCCTGGGACGCCCCATCTGCCGGCTCAAACCTTGCCGGCGACGATTCATATCTTGCCGCTGACGGAGAAACCCTTCTTCCCGGCCCAGAGCCTCCCCTTGGTTATGAACGAGGGACCGTGGATGGAAACGGTGCAGAAGATTGGCGAAACGCCGCATCACTTGGTTGGGCTGGTTCTGGTTCATGGGGATTCTTCGGAGGCGGTGCGTCCGGATGATTTTTATGTGACGGGTACGCTGGTACGCATGCACCACCCCCTACGCGCTGATGGCAAGATCCAGTTCATTGCCGAGGGGATGACGCGTTTCAGGGTGGTTGAGTGGATCTCTGGTAAAGCCCCTTATTTTGCTCGGGTGGAATATTTGCCCGAGACGCAGTACGACATCGAGAATGAAGAAATCAAGGCTTATGCCTTGGCCATCCTGGGCTCTGTTAAAGAGTTGCTGCCGCTTAATCCGTTGTACTCGGAGGAGCTTAAATTATTTCTCAACCGTTTCTCGCCCAATCAGCCCGCCCTGTTAACTGATCTGGCCGCCAGTTTGACAACGGCCCCCAAGGAACGTCTCCAGGATGTGCTGGAATCTTTTGATCTGCGCAAGCGGATGCAAAAGGTGTTGGTGCTGGTCAAAAAAGAGCTGGAGGTGGCGCGGCTGCAAAACCAGATCCAGGAGAAGGTCGAGGAGACAATGACCGAGCAGCAGCGTGAATTTTTCTTGCGCGAACAGCTACGGACTATTCAGAAGGCGCTGGGTATTGCCAAGGACGACCGTACTGCTGATCTGGACTTGTTTCAGGAACGTATCAAGAAACTGACCCTGTCAACTCAAGCAACCAAGAAGATCGCCGAGGAGATGGACAAGCTCGCCGTGCTGGAGCACGGTTCGCCGGAATACATGGTGACGCGCAATTATCTGGATTGGCTGACGAATTTGCCTTGGGGCCGGTTCACCAAGGACAAGTTGGATCTTGCTCGCGCCCGTAAGGTTTTGGATCAGGATCATGATGGCCTGGATGATGTGAAGGAACGGATCATTGAATTTCTCGCTGTCGGCACGATGAAGGGTGAAGTGGCTGGTTCTATCATCCTGTTGGTGGGGCCGCCGGGCGTGGGCAAAACGTCTATCGGTCGCTCGGTGGCACGCACGCTGGGGCGCAAGTTTTATCGTTTTTCGGTGGGCGGGATGCGCGATGAGGCCGAGATTAAGGGCCATCGTCGTACCTACATCGGGGCCATGCCAGGCAAGTTTATCCAGGCGATCAAAGAAGCGGAGTCACAAAACCCGGTGATCATGCTCGATGAGGTGGACAAGATCGGTGCGTCGTATCACGGCGATCCGGCTAGTGCGCTACTGGAGGTGCTGGACCCTGAGCAGAATTTTGACTTCCTTGACCATTACCTCGATGCGCGTTTTGACCTTTCCAAAACGCTGTTTATTTGCACGGCTAATCAGATCGACTCGATCCCGGCGGCGCTGCTCGACCGTATGGAAGTGATTCGCCTGTCGGGTTATTTGACCGAGGAAAAGGTGGCTATTGCGCGCCATCACCTGTGGCCCCGGCAATTAAAAAAGGCGGGCCTGAAACGAGGTCAAATCAGCTTGGCCCAACCGGCGTTGCGCCGCCTGATCGAGGGCTATGCGCGTGAGGCCGGTGTGCGTCAACTTGAAATGAATCTCGGCAAGATTGTACGTAAGGGGGTGGTCAAACTATTGCGCAAGGAGACGACGCACATCCAGGTAAACGCAGGTGATTTAGAGGGCTATCTGGAGCAGCCGGTGTTCCGTCCGGAAAAGCCGCAAACCGGCGTTGGGATTGTTACGGGATTGGCCTGGACGGCGATGGGCGGTGCGACACTGACCATCGAGGCCGCTCGGGTGAATACCCTCAATCGCGGCTTCAAACTGACCGGCCAATTGGGCGATGTGATGAAGGAGTCGGCAGAGATCGCGTATTCGTACATTTCCAGTCACCTCAAAGCGTATCGGGGCGACCCCAAGTTTTTCGACGCGGCTTTCGTACATCTGCATGTGCCGGAAGGGGCGACGCCCAAGGATGGCCCTTCAGCAGGCGTGACAATGGCCACGGCGCTGCTGTCGCTGGCGCGGGATGAAAAGATTACGCGGCCACTGGCGATGACCGGAGAGTTGACGCTGACCGGGCAGGTGCTTCCGGTGGGAGGTGTTCGCGAAAAATGCATCGCCGCCAAACGCATCCATGTGACGGAGCTGATCTTGCCGGAAGACAACCGCCGCGACTTTGAACGCCTGCCCGAGTTTGTGAAGGCTGGCCTGACGGTGCATTTTGCTAGCCACTACCGTGAGATCGCCAAAATCTGTTTTGGGCGGTAAAGTCGGGGCATGATTGCCGCCACTTATCCTGAGAGTTTCTTTCCGGAGCCTGCTGTTGCCCCTGTGGTGGCTCGGGTACTTGGCGAGCCGTGGCTGGATTTGCCACAAGATTTGCACATCCCGCCCGAGGCGATGGAAGTCTTGCTGGAGGCCTTCGAGGGGCCGCTGGACCTGTTGTGGTGGCTGATTCGCCGCAATGACATCAATATTCTTGACATCCCCATGGCAGCTTTGACCCAGCAGTATATGAACTATGTTGAGGTCATGCGGTCCCGCCGCCTGGACCTGGCTGCCGAATATTTGGTGATGGCGGCTATGCTGCTGGAGATCAAATCGCGCTCGCTGCTACCGCGTCCTGTTAAGGCCGGTGTGGCCGATGAGACGACCGATCCACGTAATGAACTGGTGCGACGCTTGTTGGAGTATGAGCGCATTCGGCAGGGGGCTCGTGATCTGGATGTTCTACCACGGAGTGGACGCGATTTCCAGTTGGTCTCGGTCTGGGTAGAACGGATGACGATGCAGCACTTGCCCGAGGTCAGGGCGGAGGATTTGCGTCTGGCTTGGGAGGGTGTCCTGAAGCGGACACAGTTAAATCGCCACCATCGCATCGGCCGCCAGGAACTCTCGGTGCGTGAGCGCATGAGTCGTATCCTGAAGCAGTTGGCAGGTGGAATGTATGCGTTGTTTGAGGACCTGTTTCCGGCACAGGGCGGCCGCGCAGAATTGGTGGTGAGCTTTCTGGCCATACTTGAACTGGCGCGTGAGCGTCTGGTCGACCTGACCCAGGTCGAGGTTGGTGCGCCTATTTATGTGCGGTTGCATCTTGCCTGAGGCCCCGATGACCCCGGGAGAACTTAAGCGATTGCTTGAGGCGGCCTTGCTGGCAAGTGCCGAGGCCTTGCCGGTAGCGCGTTTGCGGCAAATGTTCGGCGAGGCTTACGGGGCCGAGGTGTTGCGTCGTTGCCTGGAGGAGTTGCAGGTGGATTGGCAGGATAGGGCGGTGCAATTGGTGCAGGTCGCCGAAGGTTGGCGGTTTCAGACCGCAGCCGAGATGCAACCCTGGTTGGAGCGCTTGAACCCGGTGATCACACCACGCTATTCGCGAGCGGTCCTTGAAACCCTGACAATCATCGCTTATCGTCAGCCGGTAACGCGCGGCGATGTGGAAGATATTCGTGGTGTGGCGGTTAGTACGCCGATCATCCGTACCCTGGAAGAGCGGGGCTGGGTTGAGGTGATCGGGCACCGAGATGTTCCGGGACGACCTGGCCTGTACGCAACGACGCGGCGTTTTTTGAGTGATTTTGGCCTGCGCTCACTGGCCGAGTTGCCACCCTTACCAGAGATTGGCAGCACGCCCGCCACACTCCCACTGTTGGATGTAGAGAATGAAGAATCGGACGCAATACACTGAAGATAGACATCCTGTTGAATCGGATGCACCCGTCAAGACGGCGTCAATGCCAGGCGAACGCCTGCACAAAAAGCTGGCGGAGTCGGGGGTGGGCTCGCGGCGTGAGATGGAGGCCCTGATTGCCGAGGGGCAGGTCAGCATCAATGGCAAGAAGGCCGAGGTAGGTGATCGTTGCCAGCGGGGCGACCGCATTCGCGTTAAGGGATATGAGGTTCGGTTGAACTGGGATGTAAAACGGCAAATGGCTCGGGTCCTGCTCTATCACAAGCCAGAAGGTGAAATCGTCTCGCGTGATGATCCGGGTAGACGGGTGAGCGTGTTCGATCAGTTGCCACGTCTGCGAGGTCAGCGCTGGGTGGCCATTGGCCGTCTGGATGTGAATACCGAGGGCCTGTTGATCTTTACCACGAGCGGGGAACTGGCTAATCACATGATGCATCCGCGCTACGGGATGGATCGTGAATATGCGGTGCGGGTGCTGGGTGGGCTGACCCCAGATCAGATTCAGCAACTGATCAATGGTGTCGAGCTGGATGACGGTTTGGCCCGAGCTTCCAGTGTGGTTCTGGCAGGGGGCGACGAAGAAGCAGCGAATCAGTGGTACCGTCTGACCTTATCCGAGGGACGCAACCGTGAAGTACGGCGCTTGATTGAGGCCCTGGGTCTGACCGTCAGCCGTTTGATCCGGGTTCGCTTTGGCCCCGTGAGCTTGCCGCCCCGGCTACGCCGTGGGCAGTATCTGGAATTGGACGAGCGCGAGTCCGCCCAATTGGTCGAGGCCTGTGGGTTATCCAATGTAGGGGCACCCAAGCCTATCCGCCGCTCTAGGGCCCAAGCACGCCGTCCGGGTTGATCCTCTCCCCGGTTAATTTGTAACCTTCCGCTTGTATGGTGGAAACGCGCATTGGCAAGAATGTCTGGCAAATAAGATAACGATATGCTAATATTTGAATGCACGCATATTTATGATGATCAATGCGTAAAGACGGATTCAGCTGTTTGTAAGAAAACTTTGCAAGGAGAGCGGCATGTTGAAAATATTTGGTGGTTTTATCGCGGGCGTTGTGGTGCTGGTGCTGGTGGGCATGCAGATGATGCCGAAGATGATGTTCAGCGAGATCGAAAGTCCCTACGGTCTGGAAGAGACCGTGGCTCGCATCCAGTACAACATCGAAAACAACCCAACACTGAAGGCCAATGGTTGGTCACTCTCCGGCCTGCGCAACCCGGCCAAGGCGGTGCAAAACGATGGCGGAAATGTCCTGCCAGTTTTGATGATCGAGGTTTGCAGCACCAAGTACTCGGGCCCGGTCTTGAAGGATGATGATGTGCGCTTCCTTTCCATCCTGATGCCTTGCAAGGTTTCGGTGTACAAGAAGCAAGATGGCAAAGTCTATATTGGCACCATGAACGCGGGTCTAATGGGCCGAATGTTCGGTCCTAATGTGGGCGAAATCATGAGTCATGTTGCAGATGACCAGAAGCTGTTCCTGATCTTTGATCCGAAAATGCCGGCGCCGCAGATGGTATTACCTAAGGCTGCACCCACGGGCGCTGCGGGCGGTGGTGGTGGTGGCTGCTGATTGCACGACCCACCCTTTCAGCCCTAACGAGGAACTACCATGAGATGGATGAATTTAATTCTGTCGATCGCGACGGGACTGGCGTTAGCGAGTTCGCCGGTGATTGCCAACGAGGCCCCTGCGGCCAAGACCGAAAAACCTGCCTTTGTAAAGCCAAAGACAAATTCGACAGCAGACCATAGCAAGTTTAAAGAGTTGCAGCAGGGGTTTAAATCTGGGCCAGAGGTTACAAAAGCCTGTTTAAAGTGCCACAACGAGGCGGCTACACAGGTCATGCACACCAAACACTGGACCTGGGATTACCTTAATCCGCAGACTAACCAAAAGCTGGGCAAGAAAAATATCATCAACAACTTCTGCACCTCGGTGGAATCGAACCAGGCCTTCTGTACGGCCTGCCATGTGGGTTATGGTTGGAAGGATGGTAAGTTCGATTTTGCTCAGCAGGACAATGTCGATTGCTTAGTCTGCCACGATACGACCGGAAGCTATCGTAAGCTGCCTGGTTTGGCCGGACACCCGCCTTACAAGGACATGGAGTTCCCGCCTAAATCTGGCAAGATCGTTCCTGCGACGGATCTCAAACTTGTAGCCCAGAATGTTGGTAAGAGCAGCCGAGCCAACTGTGGTGCCTGTCATTTCTACGGTGGTGGTGGTGATGCCGTCAAGCATGGTGATCTGGACAGTTCGCTCAAACAACCGGGCAAGTATCTGGATGTTCATATGGCGAAAGATGGGCTCAACTTCACCTGTTCCGAGTGTCACAAGACCTCGGCCCATGAGGTTCCGGGTAGCCGTTATGTAGTGACGGCTGACGACAAGAAGACGCATATTCGTGGTAAATCGGATGGCAATCCAGCAACCTGTCAGTCCTGCCATAGTAATGCCCCGCACAAGAAGAGTGCTCGGCTGAATACGCACGCCAACAAGATCGCCTGTCAGACCTGTCACATCCCGGAATTTGCACGTGCGCAGCCGACCAAGATGAGTTGGGACTGGTCAACGGCCGGCAAGCGTGACAAGGATGGCAACCCGATGCGCATCAAGGACAGCTCCGGTCATCACGATGCTTATGACAGCCGTAAGGGTGACTTCACCTACGAGTCGAATGTCATTCCGCAGTATGTTTGGTTTAACGGTAAGGTGAATTACACCCTGCGCGAGACCAAGTTGGACCCGACCCGAGTCGCGAAAATTAACAGCTTCGAAGGAAGTGCCAGCGACGGTAAGTCCAAGATCTGGCCGATCAAACGCTTTGTCGGTAAGCAGCCCTACGATGTGGGCAATAACCAATTGGTTGTCTTCCAGACCTACGGTACGCCTGACAACAAGGAGGCCTTCTGGGTTAACTTGGATTGGGATAAGGCAATGGAACGCGGTATGAAGGAGCTTGGCGCACAGTACAGCGGTAAATACGCTTTCATCAGCACCGAGATGTCGTGGCCGATCACGCACATGGTAGCGCCGAAGAAAGACGCGCTGACCTGTGCCCAATGTCACCAACCACAGACGGGGCCTGGTCGTCTGGACAAGGTAGAAGGCATTTACATGCCGGGCCGTCGCGCCAACTTCTGGCTGGATCTGATTGGCTGGCTCGCTGCTGCTGGCACCCTGATGGGTGTCCTGATCCACGGTGCCATTCGCATCTATGTGGCGCGTAAAAACCCCGCTGCTGGGCACCCCTAAGGAGTCTTAAAATGAGCGAAAAGATTTATGTATTCAAGCGGTTTGAGCGCTTTTGGCACTGGTCGCAGGCCCTGCTCATCATCACCATGCTGGTGACTGGGTTTGAGGTACATGGTAGCTACATGTTGCTTGGGTTTGCCAAGGCGGTCGAGATCCACACCCTAGCGGCGTGGACCTTGGTTGGTTTATGGACATTTGCCATTTTCTGGCACTTCACCACGGGCGAATGGAAGCAATACATCCCGACGCTGCAAAAGGTGGATGCCATGATCAAGTACTACGCGGTGGGTATCTTTACTCACGCACCGCATCCGTTCAAGGCCACACAACTCAAGAAGCACAACCCATTGCAACGCCTGGCGTATCTATGGGTCCTGGTTATGGTGGGCCCCCTGATCTGGGTCACCGGCTGGTTTTACCTGTTCTATGACCAGTGGATCACCTGGGGCTGGGATGCCTATCTCAGTCTGGAGTGGGTAGCCTTCTTCCATGCGGCGGCGGCCTTCATGATGCTGGTTTTCCTGATTGCCCATGTTTACCTGACCACGGCTGGCCACACCCCTACGGCCCATATCAAGGCCATGATCACCGGTTGGGAAGAAGTGGATTAACTCGGGTTGCTAGAACCGAAAGATTCACGCCAGAGAAACGGCAACTTCAACACGGCAACTTCGGTTGCCGTTTTTTATGGGTGGGGGATGGTGCTGCCTGTTGCGGAATTTTGCGCCGCATGGCGCAGGATAGGGATCAGGCTCGTCCAGTCATGGATGGGGCCATTACGCGAAAAGAGTACGGTACCGTGTCCATCCAGGATATAGGTGGTTGGGAAGACCGGAGCAATTTGTCGGTCGGAAAGCATCTTGCCGTCGGTCAGTTTCAGGATGTTGGAAGAGGTCGTTTCCGCGCCCGTTAGGGTTAGATTTAGCTGGCGTGACTGCAACCAAGCCTGACTGGTGGCCATGGATTCGCGCAGGGGTACCAGGGTAAACCGAATATTGTGGTCCTTGGCGAGTCGTTTTTGGGTGTGCGCCAGGTTGGGCAATTCCTTTACGCAAGGTGGACACCAAGAGCCCCAGAAATGCAGTACGGTGATGCGTGTTCCAGGTTGGACAAGGGGCACGGGTTTCCCCTCGGAGGTTTGTAGGCGGAGGTCCGGGAAACGCTGACCACGCCGGGTGCCAACCTGAGCAGGTGCGCCGGGATATGGGGCGAGCGCCCGTTCCCAACTTGTGGAGGATAGAAGACGGTGGCCATTCAAGTCATAGGCAAGACAGGCCAGTCCGTTCTCCTGCTGGCAGGCAGCCAAGGACTCTTCGGTCGCTTGATCGGTATCCGTCAGACCGGAACGCCAGCCCCACTGCCCCCCTGGTGCAATGGCAAAGGCACGGTGTGTGGCTTCTTTTTGGTATTGAGCCCAGGCCTTGAGACCGGTGGAGTCGAGGCCAGGTGGTGTGGCGAAGGGGGTGGCTAGAGCCAGCCCGCTTGTCCAGACGGCCAGCACGCTAAAAAGGGCGCGGCTGTCGGGCATGGATTTAGTCCTTGAAGTGCTTTTCGATGCTGCGCTGGGCCGCATCCTTGGCACCGAGGCCAAAGGCGATGGCAAAGGCGAGTCCTACAGCGCCAAAGGCAATAATGAAGGCCGCCGTGATGAGTTCATTGGCGATCTGCAATTGCTCGACGGCAGCAAAGAATACAAAGACGATGATGGCGTATTCGGAAAAGGTGGATACGGTCAGGGCACCTGAGAAGCCGATGTTGTTGAGCCAGGCAAAGATAATGCGGTTGATGAAGCGAGCCAGAATGGTGCCGAACACTAGGACCAGGATGGCAACGATGACATTGGGGATGTAGAGCACGACGCGGTTGAAGAGTTCTGCCACCATGGACAGACCCAGTGAGTTGGCTACGGTTACGATCATCACCAAGATGATGAGCCAGTAGACCAGGTTGCCGATCACGCGGGCGACAGAGACATCCAGATCAGCCTGTTGCAGGAAGGACTCCAGACCTGATTTCTCGGTGGCACGATCGAACTTGAGTACCTGCAGTAGGCGCATGGTTCCGGAGCGGGCCAGTTTGGCCAGAACCCAGCCCATGAACAGCAGGGCCAAGGCAATAAGTACTTGCGGCAGAAAGCCGGCCAGCTCGGACCAGAAGGCACCAATGGAATTGATGAACAGGTCAAATTCTTGCATGGCAGATCCTAATAAAAGAGGGCGGGACGGATTATAGTTTGGGTTTGCAACAATGATCGCGACAATTAATCAGGAAGTTGATCGCGCTGGAGGATAAAGACCATGCCGCTGCCTCCTTCGATTTCAGGCCAGGTAAAGGCGACATCCGGGAAGGCGGCCTCTAGTGCGGCGCGATTGTGGCCAATCTCAACGATCAGAATTCCGTTTGGGTTAAGGTGATGTTTTGCTTCGCGCAAGATGACCCTCGTGGCATCAAGACCGTCGTTGCCGCTGGCTAGCGCCAGGGTTGGCTCGTGCCGATATTCAGCGGGCAAGGACTGCATGGCATGGGCATCGACATAGGGCGGATTCGAGACGATAAGGTCCCAGGTCTGGTCGGCCACCTCGCCAAACAGATTCGACTCGATCAGGTGAACGCGATCCGATACACCATGGCTATTGATATTGTGGTGGGCGACCGCGAGGGCGGCAGGTGACAGATCAATGGCATCAACGATGGCCTCTTCATAGACATGGGCCAGCAGGATAGCTAGGCAACCGGAACCCGTACACAGGTCTAGGCAGCGGGAAATGGGGTGTGTCTCGTCCAGCCAGGGTTCCAGATGATTCAGGATCATGCCAGCCAGGAAGGAGCGCGGGACGATGACATCGGGTGTGACCTCAAAGCGCAGACCGTGCAGCCAAGCCTCGCCGGTTAAATAGGCAGTTGGAATGCGATCTTCCACGCGGCGCTGGATGCGCTCGGCCAACAGGTTGCGCTCGTGTGGCAGGAGGCGGGCATCCAGAAAAGGGGCAAGCTGGTCAACCGGCAGGTGCAGGCTGGACAGGATCAACCAGGCGGCCTCGTCATAGGCGTTGTCGGCCCCGTGGCCGAAACTCAGACGCGCCATGTTGAAGCGCGATACCGCGTAGCGCAACCAGTCGCGGACGGTCAGGAGTTCTTGGCATTCAATGGAGAGATTAGACAAGTAGGGTCTCCAGAGTCTGGAAGTAGATTTGGGTCAGGGCGTGGATCTCGTCGATACCGACTGATTCGTTGATTTGGTGGATCGAGGCATTGATCGGCCCAAACTCAACGACCTCTGCGCAGACATCGATGATGAAGCGGCCGTCCGAGGTGCCGCCAGTAGTGGATAGCGTTGGTATCTGGTTGGTCACGGCATGGATCGCTTCGCTCAAAGCTGTGACCAAGGGGCCTCGGCCGGTGAGGAAGGGCTGGGCGCCGATCTCCCAGTCGAGTGCGTAATCGATGCCATGGCGATTCAAAATGGCGTGCACGCGTTTTTGCAGTGAGGTGACCGTGCTGGCCGTTCCGTGTCGAAAATTAAAAACCACCTCCAGCGCTCCGGGGACGACATTGGTCGCGCCGGTACCGGCATGAAGATTGGAGATCTGCCAGGTGGTCGGCGGGAAGAACTCGTTGCCGGTATCCCATGTTGTCGCTGCTAGTTCAGCAATGGCCGGGGCGGCAAGGTGGATGGGGTTCCGGACCTTTTCGGGATAGGCGATGTGGCCTTGTTTGCCACGCACGGTAAGGCGTCCATGCAGGGATCCCCGACGGCCGTTTTTGATTGTATCGCCCAATGCGGTCACGCAAGTGGGTTCGCCAACGATACAATAATCGATACGTTCGTCACGCGCCTTGAGCGCTTCGACGACGCACACGGTGCCGTCAATGGCGGGGCCTTCTTCATCGGAGGTGATCAGGAAGGCGAT
>SXRG01000135.1 GCA_005793645.1 Burkholderiales bacterium | reverse complement strand
TATCCAGCTGAGCTACGGGCGCTTTGTAAGCCGCTCATTATACGATCGCTCTAATCACTTGCCAAGGAGTGATTCGGGTTTTTCTGAAAATAAGCCACTACGCTTCCTGAAGCGGCGGACTTGCCCTTACGATCGTTCGGGGTGGTTTCATTAAAGACGGAACTGGGCTGGGAGTTTAGGTTAAGGCCTCGAGTTGTTCCTGTTCGGCGAGCCATTCGCCTTCGAGTTGTTCTAGTTCGCGGGCAAGGTTGGCTTGTTCGAACAGGGATTGTTTGACCCGCTTCTTGTTGGCGTCGCTATAAAGGGCGGGATCGGCCAGTTCTTGATCGAGTTCGGCTTTGCGGGTGTTGTGACGGGCCATGAGGTCTTCTAGGCGTTTGACGCGTGCTTCGATGGGTTTGCGTTGAATGGCAAGCCGTTGTCGGGCCTCGGCCTCCAGCCGTTTTTGTTCCTTGCGGTCCACGGTCGGGGCGATAACGGCGGGCGTGGATGAGGGCGTAGCGGTGGATGTCGGGGCCAGTCGGGTCTTGAACAGCCAATCGCGATAGTCGTCGAGATCTCCGTCGAAGGGTGCGAGACCGCCGTTGGCGACGATGAGAAATTCATCGGTGCTGGCGCGTAACAGGTGACGATCATGTGACACCAGCACCAGAGTGCCTTCAAACTGAGCTAGGGCGACGGTGAGTGCCTCGCGGGTTTCGAGGTCAAGGTGATTGGTTGGCTCGTCCAGCAGGAGCAGGTTTGGGCGTTGCCAGACAATCAGGGCCAAGGCAAGGCGGGCCTTTTCACCCCCCGAGAAGGGGGCGATGGGCTGGGTGGTCATCTCGCCGGCGAAGTTGAAGCCGCCGAGAAAGCTGCGCAGGTCTTGTTCTCGGGTCGTGGTGGCGATTTGTTGCAGGTGCCAGAGAGCCGACTGGTCGTGGCGCAGACGATCAACCTGGTGTTGGGCGAAATAGCCAATGTTAAGCCCATGACCCGCAGTGATTTTGCCGCTTAGCGGGGTCAGTTCTCCAGCCAGGGTCTTGATGAAGGTTGACTTGCCGGCGCCATTGACACCTAAGAGCCCGATACGGCTGCCGCTTTGCAGGTTGATCTCAATGCGGTTCAGGATGGGAGTCTCAGCATGGTAACCGGCGGTGACTTCTTCGAGGACCAGAAGCGGGTTGGGGGCCCGCTCAGGTTCGCGGAATTCGAATCCGAAGGCAGCGCTGGCGTGGATGGGTGCGAGATCTTCCATGCGCGCCAGCATTTTCATGCGCGACTGGGCCTGTTTGGCTTTACTGGCCTTGGCCTTGAAGCGGTCAATGAAGGATTGCAGGTGGGCGCGTTCGCGGGCCTGTTTGACATAGGCCGCCTGCGTGAGGGCGAGGTGAATAGCGCGTTGGCGTTCAAACTCGGAATAATTGCCGCCGTAGCGTTTGATCTGCTCCGCGTCGATGTGGGCGATGGCGGTGACCACCCCGTCGAGGAAATCGCGGTCATGCGAGATGATGATCAAGGTGCCTGGATAGCGCTTGAGCCAGTCCTCCAGCCAGAGGATGGCGTCGAGATCGAGGTGAGTGGTCGGTTCGTCTAGCAGCAGGAGGTCGGATGGACACATGAGGGCCTGGGCAAGATTGAGGCGCATGCGCCAGCCGCCGGAAAACGCGGCCACGGGCTGGGTCATTTGGGTCTGGCTGAAACCGAGGCCGGTCAGTAATTGCTGTGCACGGCTGCTGGCCGTGTAGGCATCGGCATCCTGCAGTGCAACATGCAGTTCGGCGATGCGGTGGCCGTCATGTGCGGCTTCGGCGAGGGTGAGTTCATCCTCAAGTCGGCGTAGGGTGGTGTCGCCATCGAGGGCATAGTCGAGCGCGTTGCGTTCCAGGGCTGGGGTTTCCTGGGCGACATGGGCAATCCGCCAGCCGGCAGGTAGGAAGGCATCGCCACTGTCGGCCTGGATGACACCGCGCAAGAGGGCGAATAGGCTTGTTTTTCCCGATCCATTGGCACCGATCAGGCCGAATCGTTCACCCGGATGGATGACGAGATCGACCTTGTGCAGGAGGGTTTTTGTGCCTCGAATGAGGTCGAGTTGTTGGAGGCGAATCATGGGGCGCGATTATCGCGCAAGAGGTTTCGTCGGATCAGGTCTTTTTCTTCGGTGGCAGGAAGTCGGTGATGGTGCCGTCGAGCATTTCGGCGGCGAAGCATACGGTTTCGGACAGGGTGGGGTGGGCGTGGATGGTGAGGCCGATGTCTTCTGGCACGGCGCCCATTTCGATGGCGAGGCAGGCCTCGGCCAGTAGCTCTCCGGCGTTGGTGCCGACGATGCCGACGCCGATGACGCGATGCGTTTCGGGATCGACGATCATCTTGGTGGTGCCCTCGGTGCGGCTGATCGATAACGCACGGCCACTGGCAGCCCAGGGGAAACTTTGCTTCTCTATCGCAATCCCCTTAGCCTTGGCCTCGGTTTCAGTCATGCCCACCCAGGCGATTTCGGGGTCTGTGTAGGCGACGGAAGGAATGACTATGGCCTGGAACTCGACCTTGTGGCCGGCGATGACCTCGGCGGCCACCTTGCCTTCGTGCACGGCCTTGTGGGCGAGCATGGGTTGGCCGACGATGTCTCCGATGGCGAATATGTGCGGTACATTGGTGCGCATCTGTTTGTCCACCGGGATGAAGCCGTAATCGTCCACGGCTACACCCGCGGCCTCGGCACTGATCTGCTTGCCGTTGGGGCGGCGGCCGACGGCGACTAGTACGCGGTCGAATACTTGGGTTTCTGTCTTGTCTTCATGCGCCAGGGTGACATGGATGCCATCCTTCTCTGCATTCATGGCGGTGGTGGATGTGTTGAGGCGGATGGCCTCGAAGCGGCTCGACATCCGTTTTTGCAGGGGCTTGATCAGGTCAGGGTCACAACCGGGGATGAGTTGCGGCCCGCGTTCGACTACGGTCACTCGGCTGCCGAGCGCGTCGTACACCGTGCCCATCTCTAGGCCGATGATGCCGCCGCCGATGACGAGCATGCGCTTGGGTACATCGATGAGTGCTAGCGCGCCGGTGGAGTCGATGACGCGCGGATCGTCAGGCTGGAATGGCAATTTGATGGCCGAGGAGCCGGCGGCGATGATGGCGTGTTCAAAGTGCAGGGTCTGTACGGTGTCGTCGGCACCCCGCACGGATACGGTATGTGGGCTGGTGAACTGAGCGGTGCCCTGCAATACGGTGACATGGCGGGCCTTGGCGAGGCCCATCAAGCCGCCGGTCAGTTTGGCGACGACATCTGTGGCCTTCCAATTACGCAGGGTATCGAGGTCGACCACGGGTTTTGCAAAGGTAATGCCGTGATGCGCCATTTCCTCAGCCTCGGTGATGACCTTGGCGGCATGAAGCAGGGCCTTGGAGGGGATACAGCCGACATTGAGGCAAACGCCGCCCAAGGTGGGGTAACGTTCGACCAAGGTAACCTTGAGGCCCAGATCGGCCGCGCGAAAGGCGGCGGTATAACCGCCGGGGCCAGCGCCCAGAACCAGAACCTGGGTGCTGAGGTCGGAGGATTGAGGGATGGGTGCCGCTGCCGGTGGGGTGGGTGTTGGAGAGGCTAGGGATGGCATGGCCGGTACGGCCTCGACGCTCGATACCCCATTCGCGGCTTCTATTTCAACGATAGGTGTGCCTTCCGACACCTTGTCGCCGACCTTGATCAGCACCTGGGTAATGGTGCCGGCTTGCGGACAGGGGATGTCCATCGAGGCCTTGTCAGATTCAAGGGTGATGAGGGACTGTTCTTTCTTGACCGTGTCGCCAGGTTGAACCAGGACTTCGATGACTTCGACGGCCTCAAAATTGCCGATGTCCGGAACTTTAACGGTGCTGCTCATGATGGACCTTTAACTGGATCGTCTTGAAAGGAAGATGTGCGAGTAGAGGATTGCGTTCCTACAAAATAACGCCTCTGTATGCGGCAGCTTATTTAATCACAACAACAGGCGGCGGAGGTCCGACAGCATCAGGCGTAAATGGCTGGTGAAGCGTGCGCCATCGGCACCGTCGACAACGCGGTGGTCGTAGGACAGCGATAGCGGCAGCATCAGGCGTGGCTCAAAGGTCTTGGTCGCCTTGTTCCAGACCGGTTTTATGTCGGCGCGGGAGAGCCCCAGAATGGCCACTTCCGGGCAGTTGATGATGGGCGTGAAGGCCGTGCCGCCGATACCACCCAGGCTGGAAATGGTGAAGCAGCCACCTTGCATCTCATTAACCTTGAGTTTGCGTTCACGGGCACGGGCAGAGAGGTCGGCTAGGTCGCGGGCGATGGCCATGACATCCTTTTGGTTGACATCGCGGATGACGGGGACCACTAGACCATCGGGCGTGTCGCAGGCAAAGCCGATGTGGAAATACTGCTTGAGGATCAGGTTCTCGCCATCTGGGTCCAGCGAGGCGTTAAAGTTCGGGTAGGCGCGCAGTGCATTGACCACAGCCTTCATCAGGAAGGCGAGCAGGGTCAGCTTGACGCCTTTCTTGGCCGCGTCGTCGCCCATTGATTTGCGGAAGTTTTCCAGATCGGTGATGTCGGCCTCGTCGAATTGGGTGACATGCGGGGCGGTGATCCAGTTGCGGTGGAGGTTGGCACCGGACAGCTTCTTGATACGCGAGAGCGCTTGGGTTTCGATCTTGCCGAATTCACTGAAGTCGACGACTGGCGCCGCAGGCAGGGCAAACCCCTGCGCCTCGTTACGCGGCTTGGCGAGTTCGCCTTTGACCCAGGCCTGTACATCTTCCTTGAGGATGCGGCCATGTGTTCCGGAGCCGGTGATGAGCGCCAGAGTGGCGCCCAGTTCGCGGGCAAAACGGCGCACTGAGGGGCTGGCGTGCGGCAGTTTTCCGTGGGCGAATTCAACATGTGTCGCCACTGGGTTGGGGGTGTTTTTCGGGGCAATGGGGGCCGGAACTGCAGGGGCAGGGCGCGAGGGCGGTGGTACGGCAGCCTGCGGTTCGGCGGCGGACGGGGAGAAAGAGGTCACCACGGGGGCCGTGGTGGCCGTCGTTGTTGCTGTGTCCCCAGCGAGGTCGAGGACCAGAATTGGGTGGCCTTCCGAAACCTTGTCGCCGAGTTTGATTTTGATCTCACGCACCACACCTCCTGCCGGAGAGGGGATTTCCATTGAGGCCTTGTCGGATTCGAGGGTAATGAGGGGTTGTTCTTTGCTGACTGTATCGCCGACGGCGACCAGTACCTCAATGATTTCGACTGCGTCGAAGCCACCGATATCCGGGACGAGGATTTCCTTCTGTGTCGTCATGATGTTCCTGGTCCTTTGACTTAAACGGTCAGCGGGTTGGGTTTGGCAGGGTCGATGCCATATTTGGCGATTGCTTCCGCCACCGTATTGGCGGGCAACACGCCATCGTCAGCCAAGGCCTTCAGTGCGGCAACGGTGATGAAGTGACTGTTGACTTCAAAGAAGGTGCGCAGGGCCTCGCGCGAGTCAGAACGACCGAAACCATCGGTGCCTAGGGTCACAAAGCGACGATCAATGAAGGGCCGGATTTGCTCGGCATAGGCCTTCATGTAGTCGGTAGCGGCAATGATCGGGCCTTCGGTGGACTGCAGGCACTCGGTCACATAGGGCAGGCGCGGTTTCTCGGTTGGGTGGAGCAGATTCCAACGCTGCGCGTCCTGGCCATCGCGGCAGAGTTCGTTACAACTGGTTGCGCTCCAGATATTGGCTATTACGCCCCAATCCTTTTGCAATAGATCGGCGGCGGCCATGACCTCGCGCAGGATAGTCCCGCTGCCCAGCAACTGGACCCGTGGTGCCTTTTTCTTGCCCTTGCCAGGCTTGTTGCCATCCCCTTCGCGCAATTTGTACAACCCCTTGAGAATGCCAAGTTCCGCACCCACTGGCATGGCGGGTTGGGTGTAGTTTTCGTTCATGACCGTGAGGTAATAGAACACATCTTCTTGTTCGGTAACCATGCGGCGCAGTCCGTCTTGGATGATGACAGCCAGTTCGTATCCGAAGGTTGGGTCGTAGGAGATGCAATTGGGGATGGTTGAGGCGAGGATGAGGCTGTGACCGTCTTCGTGTTGCAGACCTTCTCCGTTCAGAGTGGTGCGCCCGGCTGTGGCGCCCAGCAGGAATCCGCGTGCCCGTGAATCGCCGGCAGCCCAAGCCAGGTCGCCGATGCGTTGCAGTCCGAACATCGAGTAGAAGATGTAGAACGGAATGGTTTGCACTCCGCTGACGCTGTAGGCGGTCGCCGCAGCGAGCCAACTGGAGAAGGCACCCGCTTCGGTGATGCCTTCTTCAAGGATCTGACCGTTGGTGTCTTCGCGGTAATACATCAATTGATCAGAGTCGACCGGTTCATAGAGTTGACCTACGGAAGAGTAGATGCCTATCTGGCGGAACAGGCCTTCCATACCG
>SXRG01000134.1 GCA_005793645.1 Burkholderiales bacterium | reverse complement strand
TCTGCCGGCTCATGGCCGTGGAACTGAAGAATGTTGGGGCGCACCAGGCGCAACACCGTATCCACCTCGTTTGCAGAGGGGTTCACGAACAAGGCTACCGTCGTCACAAAAGGCGGCAAGGCAGCGGTGATTGTCTGCGCCTGCTCAATGGACACCGCACGCGGACTTTTTGGATAAAACACCAAGCCAATGGCATCCGCACCCAAACGGGCACACACCAAGCCGTCTTCGACGCGAGTAATACCGCAGATCTTGATACGCGTCATAGAATCATCGGGCTTTCAGGCAAGGCATGGCACGGATCATAACGCACCTCCGTGAGATAAAGCCCGTCCGGGGCAAAGGTGGCTGCTGCGCGGGTACGATCGCGGCTCGCCAGCGTCTCAGCGATCCATTCCACTGAGCGCCTGCCTTGGCCCACCCAAACTAGTGCACCGACCAGATTGCGGATCTGGTGCTGAAGGAATGCGTTGGCGCGGAAGGTGAGTTCCAGCATCGCCCCGTCCTGAACGATTTCCACGGCGCGCATCTCCCGAACGGGCGATTTTGCCTGGCACTCGGCGGCACGGAATGCGGAAAAATCATGCGTGCCAATCAGGCAGCGGCTGGCCTCCTGCATCGCCACCACATCAAGGGCATCATGCACCCAACCGACCCGGCCGGCAAGAATTGCCGGGCGCACCGGGCGCATCAACAAACGATAGGAATACGCGCGTTCCAAGGCGCTAAATCGAGCATGAAAATCGTTGCTCATCTCGCGTGCCCACAGCACCACCACACCCGGCGGCAGATGCGAATTGACCCCGCGCACCCAAGCGCTTTCCGGACGAGCGTTCACTGCGTCAAAATGCACCACCTGACCGCTGGCATGTACCCCGGCATCAGTACGCCCCGCCACGATCGTGGCCAGCGGCGCGCCGTGAATCTGCGCCAGCGCCAATTCCAGCGCATCCTGCACTGCGCAACCGAAAGGCTGCGTTTGCCAGCCACAAAAGACACGGCCATCATATTCCAGCCCCAGGGCAATACGACGCGCACCTAGGGCCGGGTTCAACGAGTGACCCATACGCCCCCCAGCGCGGTTGCTACTAGGGCAATAACTGTCCAATCCCGCCCACTCAGCGACTGTCTGACAAGTTTGATAGGTTCGGGGGGTGGTAACGGGGGACTAAACTGCGACAGGATCGCCATCGCCTCCCGAAAACTAGGCGGATTTTCCATGGCACGCAGCGTCAAGGCCAGACGCACGGCGATGCGTTCGACATCCACGCCAAAACCGCGCCAGGGGTAGATCAAGCTCAGCAAGCCCGTCAATAACGCCTCCGTATCGAGGGCCAAAACCCAAAAATCCAGCAGGCTCAACAAGAGTAATAAACGCGTAGCCTGCAACAGCCCGGCCTCAAGCCCCTCGACGGTTGGGGTCAACGCATCAAACGCGGACCAAAGTGGATCACCCGGCAAGGTCCAGGCATAACTCAGAAACAACAACAGGAACAGCCAACGGGTACGACGCAAGAGCCGCAAGAGGGACCGACGACGCGGCCAATGAAGCGCCAAGACCATGAGCGTCAGCCATGGAATCAGGATCGCAGGCAACAGCGGTACCAACAAGGCCAAGAAGATATAGGCCGTAATCCGTGCAGCGGGGTGAATCACCTCAAGCGTTCCTTGATCACCTTAGACGCCCCTTAACGGTCCAATGCATCAAGCATCCGGCGAGCCTCGGCCTGATCCGTCGCACGGCCCCGGGAGAGGACCTCAATCAGCATGGCGCGCGCCGCCTCACGCTCGCCCAACACCAAATGCGCCCGAGCCAGACTAAGACCATTCTCGACCCCAGGCTGAATATCCAACGAAGAGGAAAGGTCCAGATTCAACCCCGCCAACCCGGGCAAGACGACCTCCGGACCCTTTGACCGCTGACTAAAGCGCAATCCCAAGCGATAGCCGCCCCAGAACAAGACCAGCAACACAATCAGGCTCAACAGGCCCAGGACCTGCGGCGAACGGATATCCCATGCCTTTGCTGCCACGCCCAGATCGAGCAAGGCCTCGTGCGCCTTCCGTTCCGCCAGTAGGCGCTGCAAGTCCTGTATCGATTTTTCCAGCGCCGCGATACGGGTTTCGGCCTCCTCAAGGGCGTGGGCGCGCGCCGTCACCTCTTCTTCAATAGACTGGAGGCGGGGCTGCCCATCCTTGCTGGTTTTCAACTTACCCTCGTCGCCCCGCGAAATCCGTACGGTATCGCGCGGCAACCCAACTCCCGGATCCTCTGCCGGTACGGCGGTCACCTTGCCGCTGACCACAGCAGCGCCCGAGATAATCTCACCCAGACGCTGCATCACCACGCCTTCCGGGATAGCTGCAAGAACGGCAGGATCAGGAATTTGCAAATCAACCGATTGACGCAGACGATTGATGTCCTGCTGCACGAAGGCCTTCGGATTGGCCTCGTACAGCCCGTATACGCGCTGATTGAAACTGGCTCCCGGGAGCTGTAATTGACGCGCAATACGAGACAGCGAATCGCCAGGGCGTACCGGCCATGTTGTAGCGGCATGGCTATTGGCAGATGTCTCGACCGCTGCCTCAGCCTTCGGTTGAACTTCGGATGTTGCAATCTCCGGCATCGCAATGGGCGTGGGCTCCGGCACACGACGCGGCTCGATCAAAAGCACATATTCGCGCAACACGCGCCCCGCCGGCCAACGAACCTCCAGCAACAGATCCAGATGCGGTTCCGTTACTGCCACCGGGGTTGCAACCCGCAACACCGGCACGGCACCGCCCCGATCAACCTCCAAGGTCAGCGTCTCAATGGAGGGACGGCGGACCAGACGCAGAAGCCGATAGGAGTCGGCCGAGGCATTAACCGGGCGAAGTTGCTCCAGTTCGTCATCGGTGTAAGCCGTAATCGGAATCAACGCCCGTAGCGGTTCACCGAGTGCCGAATCGATCTGGATACGCCCAAGTTCTAGCGCCCCCGCCGACCACGCCGCCACCATGGCCAAAAAGGCCAGCGACAGGGAGATCGTGCGAGGCACGCGCACAGCGGTGGCTCAGCCTTCCAGCAGAATGCGCAGCATGCGGCGCAGCGGCTCGTCCG
>SXRG01000133.1 GCA_005793645.1 Burkholderiales bacterium | reverse complement strand
CCGCGCGTTCGCCGCTGGCTGATGATACTGATCGCGCTACCCCTGTTCGGCGGCGTCGCGGCCTTCGCAATCGCACCCGATACCGATACGGACGGTATGTCACGCGAGACGGTAACCAGCGCCATCACCCTGCCGGCAGCCGCTCCAACCGAAAAAGGCCCTCTCGATTTCTGGCGTGAAGAACGCATCGCACGCGGCGACACACTGCCAACGCTCCTGGCCCGGTTAGGCATCTCGACCGAAGAAGCGCAGCGGGTCTTGGCGGCCACGCATAAGCAACACGCCCTGAAACGACTCAAACCAGGCCGCACGGTCCTCGCGCGGGTCACTGCCGATGGTCAGTTACTCCTGTTGCGCCACCTGACCGACAACCAACACCTGCTCAGCGTCATGCGTCAGGGCGATGCACTCACGGCCAAGGATGAACTCGTCCAGCTTGAAACCCGTATCCTTATGAAGAGTGGTTCGGTCAGCAATTCGCTCTACGGCGCCATGGACGCGGCCGATGTGCCCGACCACTTTGCCACCCAACTGTCAGAGATCTTCTCCAGCGAGATTGACTTCCATCGTGATCTCAAGGATGGAGATCAATTCTCGGTCGTTTACGAGGCCCAGTATTACAACGGCCAAATGGTTCAGACCGGTAACCTACTGGCCGCCGAATATGTCAACGGTACGGAGGCACATCAGGCCGTGCGCTTTGCAGGCCGCTATTACACACCGACCGGCCGTAGCTTGCAGCGTGCCTTCTTGAAATCACCAATGGCCTTCTCGCGCATCTCGTCCGGTTTTAGTAACGCCCGCTACCACCCCGTTCTCCAGGAATGGCGTGCCCACCGCGGCGTGGATTATGCCGCCCCCATTGGCACACCGATCCGCGCCATCGCCGATGCCCGCGTGCAATTCGTTGGCAATAAAGGTGGCTACGGCAATCTGGTCGAACTGAAGCACAGCGGCGCGTACAGCACCGCCTATGGCCACATATCACGCTTCGCCAAGGGTCTGCGCCAAGGCGGCCAAATCAAGCAAGGACAGGTGATCGGCTATGTCGGCCAGACCGGGCTCGCTACCGGTCCCCACCTGCACTATGAATTCCGCATCAACGGCGAACAGCGTAATCCTCTGAGCCTCAAACTGCCGACCACCGTACCACTGGAGGCCCGCGAGCGTGCCGCCTTCAATCTGGCGGCCGCCCCTCTGGCCGATCAGCTGCGCCTGATCCGTGGTCACAACCTCGCCGCCTTTGATTGATAAGCAACCGGACCTCTACATCGGGCTAATGTCCGGAACCAGCCTCGACGGGGTTGATGCCGCGTTAGTGGATTTTTCAGGGGCATCCCTGAGCCTGCTGGCCACGCACTGGTTACCGTACCCGGATGACCTCAAGACCGCCCTGCTGGCCTTGCACGAACCCGGCCCGAATGAACTAGACCAGAGTTGTCGTCTGGCCAACCGGCTCGCTGACCTTTATGCCGAAACCACTCACACCGTCCTCGCCCATGCCGGGGTCAGCAGCGCCACCGTGCGAGCCATCGGCTGTCACGGGCAAACGGTTCGTCACCAACCGGCGCGGGGCTACACCCTCCAAATCAACAATGCCGCGCGTCTAGCCGAACTGACCGGCATCACCAGTGTGGCTGACTTTCGCAGCCGTGACATTGCGGCCGGTGGCCAGGGCGCACCGCTCGTGCCCGCCTTTCACGCCCGTTGCTTTAGCGCTCCCCACGAGTACCGTGTCATCGTCAACATCGGCGGCATCAGCAACCTGACCGCCCTGCCCTCGGAGGGCCATGAATACGGCCCAGTACGCGGTTGGGATTGCGGCCCTGGAAACCTGCTCATGGATGCCTGGACACGCCGCTGTTTCGGCTACGACTACGATGCAGGTGGGGCCATTGCTGCCCGTGGCCACATCGACGCAGCGCTCCTCTCGCGGATGCTGGCGCACCCCTTCCTGTCTGCCCCACCGCCCAAGAGCACCGGCCGGGAGGATTTCAGTCTCGATTGGTTGCTTACCCTTATTCAAACAAAAGTGCCCCCGGAAGATGTCCTGACCACACTAACGGAGCTCACTGCCCGGGGCATCGCCGATGCTATCAAACAACATTGCCCAGGTATGCAGGCCGCTTATCTATGTGGAGGTGGTGCGCATAACCAGACACTGTCCACACGCCTATCCGCCCTTTTGCCGGCAGCACGGGTCGAACCTACAGACCGCCTTGGCATTGCCGTTGATTGGGTCGAAGCCGCTGCCTTTGCCTGGCTGGCCAAGCGCACCCTGGAAGGCAAAAGCGGGAATCTTCCTGCCGTGACCGGCGCTCACGGTGAACGCATCCTAGGCGCTATCTATCCGGCCTGACAACGGGCCTACAGTATGAGCTCAAAGGGGACATCCTGCTCGCAGAGACGCGGACGATGCTGTTTGTCGATGGTCACAAAACGCAAGTTAATGACATGCTTTCCCGCACTGATCTCGGGCACGCAAGGCAAGTCCGGCCGCATGCGAACCGTTAACAGCATGGAGGCTCGCCCACCTAGGTTAATCTGGAAAACCCCTTGCTCCGCCAGCGGCGTAAATCGCTGCCGACCTTCGCGGAGCAAACGCATCACCAACAGGACCGCCTCTCGAATGGGATCTAATACCGCGAGCCAGCCAGCGAGATCAGTGGCCCGTTCTGCGACCGAAAGATTCAACCAATAGTGGTAGCTCGGAATATCAAAACTACATGAAGCCCCGGGGATGAAGCTGCGGTTGCGGATGGTCGCTAGCCACTCGTTGTCACGCAAGGACTGACAGGGTTTCCCAGATACCGCCAAGAGGCTCTCTCGAATCGTCTGCATCTGGGCCAGAACAGCCTCCAGTGCCTTGCCATCGACTGCTGGATTATTTCGTAAAGGCTCAAAACCAACGCGCTGCCGTTCAATCTCCTGCAGCAATTCAGACTTCAGATCGGGACGGGCCGTCACCTCAACCAGCTCAAAGATCGCCTGCAGGGACGCGTGGTGATCACGCCGTTCCAAGCGCAGCATAAACTCCGATGCCTTGGCAAACAAATCCTCAATGCGCAACCAAGTACGCACCCGTTCGTTAAGTGGATATTCGTAGGCGATCATAGAGGATCAGGAGCACGAAGACATAACTGTCATAAATCAGCCTTTTGCCACATTTATCGGCGTTGTGCAACCGCTAATGCCTTGTAATGTAAATCAAGGGCCATCACTCGCCGGGCAAGATCCTCTCCACCGCCGTCATCCGTATCCACCTCGTTAAGCAGGACATCATCAGCGATCGCCCGACGGGCCGCCCGTGTCGCTTGCATCTCCAACATCGCTTGTGCCTGTCCAGCCCCCATCCCGTCGCGACGAGCCACGCGCTCAACCTGTCGCTCCGGGCTACAGTCCATCACCAGAACACGATCCAACAAGGATGCGTAATGGCCTCGATTTTCCGCCAATAAAGGGATTACCAAGATGACATAGGGCCCCGTGGCGGAATACACATGCGCCTCGGCCAGTGCACGAATCCGCGGATGAAGAATGGCCTCCAGTCGCCGGCGCGTCTCCGGTTCGCTCACAATACGCCGACGCAGGGCGGCACGATCCAGCAATCCATTGACCAGAACATCGCCCCCGATCTGCGCCGCGATCTCGACCAGCGCCGGCTGTCCCGGCTCAACCAGTTCACGGGCAAGCAGGTCTGTATCAACGATCTCAGCACCCTGCGCGGCAAAAAGGGCCGCGACCGTGCTCTTGCCACTGCCAATGCCACCGGTCAACCCAACACAAAAAGGCCGTCTCAACCCAGCCACAGCGTCACCCATTCCTGCCCCCAGACAATGGCCAAGCCTCCGGCCAGGGCCAAAAAGGGTCCAAATGGCAAGGCCGTATGCCGATTGGCACGCCCGCGCAACAGAGCCAACCCTCCGACCAGCAACGCAAGCAGACTGGCCAGCAAGACCAGCAGCGGTAAGACCATCCAGCCCAACCATGCGCCCAACGCAGCCAGCAATTTCGCATCACCCATACCCATACCCTCGCGCCCGGTCACACGGGCATAGCCCCAAGCCACCACGGCCAGGCTGCCATACCCGGCCACCGCACCCAACACTGCATCCGGCAGAGAAACAACACCCCAGTAACCCACTGTATTAGCCAGCAAACCCGTCCATAGCAGCCCCAAGGTTAGGCGATCCGGCAACAATAAGGTTCGGGCATCAATCACCATCAATGTCAACAAGGTCCATAGGAAACCCATGACCAGCATCGCCTCCGGGGTCAGGCCAAAAACCCGCACGGCAGCCAGCGCCAAGCCTGCTGCCGCCAACTCGACCAATGGATAACGCCAGGGTATCCGCGCCGAACAGGCCCGGCAACGCGCATGCTGGAAGACAAAACTCAGCAACGGAATATTCTCGAACCAAGCTAACTCATGTCCACACTGTGGACAGTGCGACCCCGGCCAGACCAAGCTAGGGCGAGGGTCTGACCTCAATTGAGCGCACTGTAGCGCCCAATCGTATTCCATCTGTTTCGGCAACCGATAAATGAGCACATTGAGAAAGCTGCCTATCACCAAACCCAAAGCGGCCACCAGTGCCTCGATCACAGCACACTCCCCATACGGAACACCGGCAAATACATCGCAATCACCACAGCGCCAATCAAGAGGCCCAGCACCACCATCAGCACCGGCTCGATCAGATTCGACAAGCGCGCAACGGCCTCAGCCACCTCCTGCTCGTAATAATCGGCCACCTTGGCCATCAACCCGTCCAACGAACCGCTTTCTTCACCCACGGCCGCCATCTGCACCATCATTGGCGGGAAAACCCGCGCCCTGGCGAGGGCCACCGACACCCTCTGCCCAGCGGTCACATCTGATTGCAAAGAGGTGCCTACCTCCGCATAGACTGTGTGACCGGACGCACCACTGGCCGCCTCGAGAGTTTGGCGCAAGGGGATACCGGCCGAAAACAAGGCTGCGAAGGTCCCTGCCCAGCGTGCCAGGGCCGCCTTGGCGATCAATCCACCCAACAGCGGGATGCACAAGACGAACCGATCCAGGGCGGCATGCAGAGCCGGCCAACGCGACCCCAATCGACTCACTACCGCGCCGATGCCTAACAACAGGGCCAGAATCCAGGGGCCATGCACCATCAGTCCATCAGAGAACGCCAACACGACCCGCGTCGGCCAGGGCAGCAGTGCGCCTGCGTCAGCATACAGGCGAGCAAAGCTGGGAATCACAAATAGCAGTAGCGCCAGAGTCAGCAACAAGGCCATCAAAAGAACCATAGCCGGATAAAACAGGGCCGTACGTACCTTGTCGCGCAGGTTCAGCATGCGTTCCTGATAACCGGCCGCACGATCACACATCACATCTAGGGCGCCAGATAACTCCCCCGCCGCGATCATGCGACAGGTCAGCGCATCAAAATGCTGTGGGTAGGCCTGCATCGCTGCAGACAAGGCCTGCCCAGCCTCGAGTCGTTGCCGCAGTTGCACAAGAACCCGACGCAGACCGGGGCCTGTCTGGCTGGCCTCAGTCACCCCCAGCGCCTGTAACAGCGGGACACCCGCTCGCAGCAAGGTCGCCAATTGGCGCATGAACAGCACATGATCGCGGGCCTTTGACACCGTCTTCCGATCAAACCGCAAATCAATCCAGAACCCTCGCCGGACCGGTCGTACATCGTCCACCTCAATTCCAGCCTCAGCCAAAGACCAGCGCAAGCTGGCCATTCCAGCCGCGAGCCGTTCACCGCTCGCGGGTTGACCACTCGCATCCCGCCCCCGCCACGCGAAAGCCCGCTGGCTCGGAGCTTCCCAAAGCACGGGATTCGTCTCAGTCATTGGTCACCGCCATGACCTCGTGCAGAGAAGTCACCCCACGCAAGACCTTGAGAAGGCCCGCCTGACGCAAGGTCAAATACCCCTCGCGTACAGACTGCGCACCCACTTCTGCCGTGGTAGCCCCAACCAGAATGAGTTCCCGTATGGGCGGAGTAATGGGCATCACCTGAAAGATCCCGGTTCGCCCACGATAACCCGTACCACGACACTTCGGGCAACCCGTGGCCGCATAGGCCTGCGCCCCGACCACCAAGTTTGCCCCAGCCAGCCACTCCTCCGCTAAACCCGCCATGCGAAAAATTTCTGCATCATGCTGAATCGGCTGCCGACAGTGCAGACACAGTTTTCGCACTAGTCGCTGGGCCGTGATCAGCAGCACCGACGAGGCGAGGTTATAGCCCGCAACACCCATGCGTACCAAACGCTCCAGCGTCGCCGGAGCGTCATTAGTGTGCAAGGTCGAAAGAACCAAATGACCTGTCTGCGCCGCCTTGACGGCAATATCAGCGGTCTCAGCATCGCGCACCTCACCAACCATCATGATGTCGGGATCCTGGCGCAGAAAGGCGCGCAGGGCCGTAGCAAAATTCAGCCCCGCGCGTTCATGCACATTGACCTGATTGGCCCCCTCCAGATGGATCTCGACCGGATCCTCCACGGTGCAGATATTGGCCCCTTGTCTATTCAGGCGCCGCAAACAGGCGTACAAGGACAGCGTCTTGCCGCTCCCGGTCGGTCCGGTCACCAGAATCATTCCGTAGGGTCGCTCAATCGCCTCCTGTAGCGCCAACATCTGTTCGCTCTCATAACCTAGATCCTCCAGATCACGACGCAGGGCCGCCGCCGAATCGAGGATACGCAACACCGCCTTCTCGCCATGCAGGGTCGGCAGCGTGGACAAGCGCAGATCCACGGGCGGCCCACCGGCACGAGCCTGTTTGAAGTGGCCATCCTGCGGCACCCGCTTCTCGGCGATATCCAGACGAGCGAGGATTTTCAAACGCGAGACCATACGCAGATGCAGATCCAGACTCAGGCGTTGCGTTTCGTGAAGGATGCCATCGAGACGATAGCGGATCCGCGCCTCAATCTCGCCCGGTTCGATGTGGATATCGGATGCCTCCTCGGCCAATGCCGTGGCTAACAGCGTCTCGAGCGTACGGATAACAAGGGCATCCTCATCCCCGTCATCTCCTGATAAAAGCCCGCTACGGCGCTCCGCAAACCCATCCCAACCGGCTATCACCGTCGATCTCCTCGCCCCGCTCAATCCGTGCGCGGATAAATCCGTGCCGTCTTGACCATGCGATCCTGGATCTGCAACAACTCGATCGGATAGCCAGCAACAAGCAAGGTAACATCGGGTTCCGGCATTGCCTCCAGGCGCTCCAGTATCAGGCCATTCAAGGTACGCGAGCCCTCGGTCGGAAGTTCCAGGCCCAGCTTGCGATTCAGGTCGCGCAAACTGGCCCCCCCTTCAACGAGATAGCTACCGTCCGGTTGCGCCAGCCATTCCGGGTTCTCCAGCGGGTGCCCAAAATCAAACTCACCTACGATCTCCATCAAAATATCGGCCATGGTCAGCAAACCTTCCAGTTCCCCATACTCGTCCACCACCAGCCCGATGCGGTGCCGATTATGTTGAAACTGCGCCAATTGCGAGAGTAGCGGCGTCCCGGCGGGGATAAAATAGGGAGCACGCAGGCTAGCAACAAGCTCAGCACGATCGAACGGTTCGTCGCGCAACCGAGCCAATGCACTGCGCACCGACAGGATACCGCGCACCTCGTTCAGATCACCGGCATAGACCAGCAACCAGGAGTGATGGCTAGTCTCCAGTTGGTGGACAATCTCTTCGTCTTCCAACTCCATGTCAATGGCCTCAATCTGGCTGCGCGGATGCATGACATCATCGACGCTGATCTTTTCCAGTTCGAAGAGGTTGAGCAGAATGTTGCGATGGGTGGGCCGCAAGAACAACCCCGATTCCGCCAGCAGGATGCGAAGTTCCTCGACCCCCATCCGATTGGTCGATCCAGCATCTGGCAAACGGATACGAAGCAGGTAGATCAAGCCCCGAACGAACAGGTTAATGAACCAGACCAGCGGACTCAGCACACGGATCAACAAGGTAAGCGGGAAGCTAACCCAGGGCACCACACGGTCGGCGTGGGCCGCAGCCAACACCTTGGGTGTCACTTCCGAGAAGACCAGAATCAGAAAGGTCACACCGAGGGTGGCGATAGTCAATGCAAACTCGCTCTCGCCCATAAGTCGCATGCTGATGAGGGTGACCAATGAGGCGGCGGCGGCATTAAGCAGATTATTGCCAAGCAAAATGACCGCCAGAAGCTGGTCGGTGCGGGCCAGCAAGGCCTCGGCCAGACGCGCCCCACGATGACCACCCTTGGCCTGATAACGCAACCGATAGCGATTGACCGCCATCATGCTGGTCTCGGCACCAGAGAAAAAGGCCGACAACAACAGCAATACCGCCAGGGCTAGCAGAAGGGCATTAAGCGGTATGTCGTCCACGGAAGCGGGGGGGCGTCAGGCGCGTCCCAACAATATTTCAAGGACAAACTGTGCGCCCATGTAGGACAAGAAGAGCATGGCGAAACCGGCCAGTGTGCCGTAGATGGCCCGTTTGCCACGCCAGCCATAACGGTGGCGGCCCAGCAATAGGGCCGCGAAAATCAACCAAGATGCGATACCGAACACCGTCATGTGGGTAAAGGGCAAATGTTCACCAAAGGTCTGTTTGGAAAACACAATGCCCGTCAGCAAGGTCAGGGTCAGTATCGTAAAACCCACCTCTAAGAGACGGAACAGCAGGGCCTCAATGGTGAGCAACGGCAACATCCCGGGTGAGGCCGTTTTTTCGGCCGGCCTGTGCAGCGCCCGTTCGGCCGCAGCCAGAAACACAGCATGCAGGGCCGCAATCAAAAACAGGCTATAGGATGTCATCGACATCAGCAGATGAGCTCGGAAGGCAGGATTGTCACTATGTGGGACGATTTGACCACCACCCATCACACCCTGCAGCAAGACGGCCACAGCCGCAATGGCCAGCACCACGCCCTGCATCCCACCCATGCTATAGCGCCAGGAAGCTACCCCATAGACCAACACCGAGAGGGCGGCAATCGCTGACAGTATGATAGAAAAACCCAAATGAACCCCGTCGCCGCCCAAGAAAGCGTCCATCAGCAAGGTAATGTGCAACATCAAAGGGACCAGAGGCACCAGCCGCCAATATCCCGGGCGTTGCGAGATAATGCGGCCAGGCCAGAAAACCACGGCCTGAGCCGCGTAAGCCACCGCACAAATCAGGAAAGGCAAAAGATCGAGCATCCGGGCAGTTCTCTATTTGTTAGACTAGCGGTCGCCAGTTTAGCCTAATTTCCCTCAAAACCCATGTTCGACAATCTCACCCAACGCCTCGGCAGCGTCGTTAAAAATCTACGCGGTCAGGGCCGCCTGACCGAAACCAACATCCAAGATGCCCTGCGCGAGGTGCGCATCGCCCTGTTAGAGGCTGATGTTGCCCTGCCCGTCGTGCGCGCCTTGATTGATCAGATCAAGATCCGCGCCTTGGGTCAGGAAGTCATCGGTAGCCTGACGCCGGGCCAGGCCTTGGTTGGCGTGGTACACAAGGAACTCACGGCCCTGATGGGCGGAGCCATAGCACCGCTCTCCTTCGCCAGCCAGCCGCCCGCTGTATTTTTGATGGCGGGCCTGCAAGGCGCCGGCAAAACCACCACCACCGGCAAGTTGGTGCGCGTAATTCGTAACATGGGCCGAAAAAAAATCCTCGTGGTTTCGGCCGATGTGTACCGCCCCGCCGCCATCGCACAGTTGAAGATGGTGGCAGGCCAGGCCGAGGCAGAATTTTTCCCCTCCGAGGTCGGCCAGCAACCGGTCGCCATCGCGCTGGCCGCACTTGATTACGCCAAGAAGCATTTCTTTGATGTCCTGATCGTCGATACCGCCGGTCGTCTCGCCATCGACACCGTGATGATGACCGAGATCCAGGCCATCCATGCCGCCGTCAAGCCAGTCGAGACCCTGTTCGTCGTCGATGCCATGCAAGGTCAGGACGCTGTCAACACCGCCAAGGCGTTCAACGAGGCCCTGCCGCTGACCGGTGTCATCCTCACCAAACTCGATGGCGATACCCGCGGCGGTGCGGCACTCTCGGTGCGCCATATCACTGGCAAGCCGATCAAGCTGGTCGGCGTCGGTGAAAAACTGTCCGGTATCGAGCCCTTCCACCCCGAGCGCATGGCCAGTCGCATCCTCGGCATGGGCGATGTATTGTCCTTGATCGAGGAGGCACAGAAGGGCGTCGATGAAGCGGCCGCCCGCCGTACCGTCGAGAAACTCAAGTCCGGCAAGAGCTTCAACCTTGAAGACTTCAAAGAACAGATGCAGCAGATGAAAAAGCTGGGCGGCCTTGGCAACCTGGTCGACAAACTGCCGGGCGCCGCCAAACTTGGCGCGGGTGATATCGCTCAAGGTGAACAGCAGATGCGTCGCATTGAGGGCATCATCAATTCAATGACCCCACAAGAACGGCGCAAGCCGGAAATCCTCAAGGCCAGCCGCAAACGCCGCATCGCTGCGGGTGCCGGCCTTCAGGTGCAGGATGTCAATCGCCTGCTGGCCCAATTCGAGCAAATGCAAAAGATGATGAAATCCATGGGCAAGGGGGGCGGCATGACCAAGATGATGCGCAGCATGGCCGGCAAAATGCCCGGCCTGCGCTAAGCCAGACCCCGGCTTTGCCAGAACTCGCTGACCTCCTCTGGGCACCCCCCATCCTGCTGGGGGCCTATTTCATCCGGGGCATCACCGGCTTTGGCTCCGGTCTTATCGCGGTCCCGCTCCTCGCTCTGCACTGGCCGCTCACCTTTGTCGTCCCCCTGATCCTGCTGACCGATTTCACCGCCTCGGTCATCCTGGGTGGCCTCAACTTCGACAAGGTTGCCTGGCCAGAGATCCGGCGCCTGTTACCACCCGGCCTGATCGGGGTGCTGATCGGGGCCTGGCTGCTGGTGTCTCTGCCGCACGAACCCTTATTAAGGATTCTGGGCAGTTTCATCATTCTCTATGCCTTGCGCAATCTACTCCTCGATACCGAACACCCACAACCAGCCAGTACCCGCTGGGCCTGGCCTGCGGGACTCACCGGGGGTACGGTCGGTGCCCTATTCGGCACCGGTGGCCCGCCCTATGTGATCTATCTCTCGCACCGACTGTTCGACAAAGGCCAGTTGCGTGCCACCTTCTCGGGCCTGTTTTTCATCGAAGGACTGGCGCGAATCACCACCTTCACCGCCAGCGGACTGCTGCTGCATCGCGAACTTCTCGTTGCCTATGCTGGCGCCCTGCCGTTGACACTTGGTGCGTTATGGATCGGTAGCCATGTCCATAGCCGCCTTACCCAAGCACAGATGACCCGCCTCATCAGCCTGATCCTGATCGGTAGTGGCGTCGCCTTGTGGATCAGGACGCTCTAACGGCGGCGTTATAGCCGCATAACCACAGCCCCTTGACTTAGCCGCGCGGGTGATGCTGGGCGTGCAGTTGCTTCAGCCGCTCGCGCGCCACATGAGTATAAATCTGGGTGGTGGAGATATCGGCGTGACCCAGCAACATCTGCACGACGCGAAGGTCAGCGCCGTGATTAAGCAGGTGGGTGGCAAAGGCATGGCGCAGTGTGTGCGGCGAGATCGGCGCACGAATGACGGCAGTCGCTGCGTGTAGCTTGATCCGGTACCAGAAGGCCTGCCGAGTCATGGCCGCGCCTCGCGCGGTGACGAACAGGGCGTCGCTGATCCGCCCGTTCAGTAGATCAACCCGCGCCTCGCGCAGGTAGCGGGTCATCCAGTCGAGGGCAATCTCGCCCGTGGGCACGAGCCTTTCCTTGCGCCCCTTGCCCATAACGCGCACCACGCCCATCTGTATCTGCACGGCGGTGAGCGGCAAGCTAACCAATTCGCTGACACGCAGACCACAGGCGTAGAGCAATTCAAGCATGGCGCGGTCACGCAAACCTTGCGCTGTAGCCGTCTGCGGCGCGGCGAGCAAGGCCTCGACCTCGGCCTCGCTGAGATTTTTCGGCAAAGGCCGAGGCAGGCGCGGCGCCTCGATATTCAGGGTCGGGTCGTCGCTACGCAATCCCTGCCGCAACAGCCAGCGATAATAACGGCGCAGGGCGGTCAACTGGCGAGCCAGACTACGCGCGGCGATGCCCTGTTTCAGGGTGCGCTCGGCCAAAAAAGATTGAATACTGACGGCATCCGCCGTCAACAATCCTAAATCACGCCCCTTGGCCCACAACGCGAACTGAGTCAGATCGCGACGGTAGCTCTCCAAACTGATCGCCGCCAGACCATCCTCCAACCAGAGCGCATCGCAAAAGGCGTCCAGTTCAGGAAGTGCGACAACCTTCATGCGCCAGCAACCAACATTTTACAGTGAGCGGAAAAGGGTCCCGCATAGGATCCCGCGAGGGACCCGGCGTATGCATAAAACCACCCAGTCCGGTCGCGGCCAGTACGCGGTGACACGGAATGATGATGGGGATGGGGTTATCGCCCAGGGCCTGCCCCACAGCACGGGCGCTGCTGCCAATCTGCCGCGCCAGGAGTCCATAGGTGATCGTCCTGCCGGCCGGAACCGTACTCAAGGTGGCCCAGACGCGTTGTCGAAAAGGAGTTCCCATCGGCGCCAGCGGCAGTTCGAACGGCCTCGCGGGGTCGTCAAAATAAGCATCTAGCGCCAGCGCCACCGGGCGCACCGCCGCCGGCACATAACTCCAGCCGGAGGGCAGAAAAACCAGCTCAGTCAACCGCTCGCCGGCCATGCGCACGCCCAGCGCCCCGAAGGGTGCTGGGACGATCCCGTCAAAGCGGCGAGGAGAGGGCGCGGCGATACCACTCATGGAAATGCACCATGCCGTCTTCAGTCGGCGATTGATAAGGGCCTGTTTCGTTGAGGCCCTGCCGGTACAGGGCGCGACGGCCGTGGTGCATACCGTAGCAGATGTCATCGTCCTCGACCGCCGTCTCGCGATAAGCCGCCTGCTGGGCCTCGACAAACTCGCGTTCAAACAGGGCAATGTCTTCCGGGTAATAAAACTCGACCACATTGAGACAGGACTCAACGCCCGTCGGCACGATGTGCGAAACCACCAGGGTCTGCGGATACCACTCCACCATGATGTTGGGATAGAGGGTCAGCCAGATCGCACCCTGCTTCGGATCGCGACCCTCGTTGTAACGCCGCACCTGATTACGCCAAGCGTTGTACACGGGCGAGCCAGCGCGGTTCAGATGGTCATACACGCCCACCGTCTGGACCGACCAGTTGACCCCGTATTCCCACTTCAGTTGTTCACAATCAACGAACTGTCCGAGGCCCGGATGGTAGGGAACGACATGGTAGTCCTCCAGATAGACCTCAATGAAGGTCTTCCAGTTGAATGCATAGTCGGTGACGATCGTCCGGTCGTAGACGAAACCGCTGAAATCGAGATCGGCCGCTGCCAGCATCCCGGCCAGGTTGGCGTTGATATTACGGTCGCCCTCAAAGAGCAGGCCATGCCATTCCTGCAAGGTCTTCTTACCCAGATGCAAGCAAGGGTTGTTAGGGAACTGCGGCGCCCCCATCAACTGGCCTTCGAGGTCGTAGGTCCAGCGATGGAATGGACAGACAATATTCTGCGCCTGGCCGCGCCCCTTCAACATCAAAGCTTGGCGATGACGACAAACATTGGATAACAATTCCACCCCACCGGGATTTCGCACCAGCATTTTGCCCCCACCGGCATACCAGTCGAGGACCTGGTAATGACCCAGTTCCGGCACCATGTGTTCATGGCCGACATAGCCGGGCCCCTGACGGAACAGGCGTTCCATCTCCAGTTCGTAAGTCTGTGGATCAAAATAGCTCTCCACTGGTAGAGCTTGGCCCACTTGGCCCAGCGTGGAGGCGCGTATCAATTCGGACATGAGTCAAAAAACAGGCTAATTGCTGCAATCGGGCCGATTATCCCCCCGTGAACAGGCACGGGCAACCGCTCAGGCCCTCTAAAACGGCTTTATCGGCTATCATCAGCGGACCTTGCATCGCGCCCACCCACCATGAGTAAGACTATAAAAACCGCCCCACCGAAAGACTTCGAGGCCGCGCTCGCCGAGCTGGAAACTCTGGTCGCCACCCTGGAGTCCGGTGATCTTACCTTGGAAGCATCGCTGACTGCCTACAAGCGCGGCGTGGAGCTAACCCGTTTCTGCCAGCAATTCCTGGCCCGGGCCGAGCAACAACTCACCGTTCTGGAAAACGACAGCCTGAACCCATTAGCCCTGGATACCGCTGGTGATGTCTGACTTCGCCGCGTGGTCGCGTGCCCTACAGGCACGCATGGAATCCGCCCTTGAACGCGCCATTCCAACGCATGTTGCGCCCGAACGCCTGCATGAAGCCATGCGCTATGTTTGTCTGGGCGGCGGCAAACGGATCCGCCCGATGCTGGTCTTCGCAACGGCCGAGGCGATCGATGGAAACCTAACATGTGCCGAGGCAGCCGCCTGTGCAGTTGAACTGATTCATGTCTATTCACTGACCCACGACGACCTGCCCTGCATGGATAACGACGACCTGCGTCGCGGCAAACCAACCTGTCATGTCGCCTATGATGAGGCTACCGCGCTGTTGGTCGGCGATGCCTTGCAAGCGCTGGCCTTCCAACAACTTGCACGCAAGGGACTGCATGAAGAGGCCACCGCCCAGATCGAGATGCTGCACCTGCTGGCCCACGCGAGCGGCTCACGCGGCATGGCCGGCGGTCAGGCCACCGATCTCTCCAGCACAGGCCATCAGCTTGATCTAGCCGAGCTGGAGTTCATGCATATACACAAAACCGGCGCGTTGATCCGTGCGGCCACACTGCTCGGTGGCCTATGCGGAAAACCCCTGACGGCAACACAGCATAGCGCCCTGGAACGCTACTCCCACTGCGTTGGCCTTGCCTTCCAGGTGATGGACGATTGCCTTGATGCCGAGGCGGATACCGCCACCTTGGGCAAGACAGCCGGCAAAGATGCCGCCTGCGGCAAAGCCACCTACCTCACGCTAATGCCCACCGCCGAAGCGCGCGCCTATGCGCACACACTGATCGATGAGGCCTGCGCCGCGGTTTCCATCTTCGATGACCGCGCCAAGCACCTCATCGACATCGCCCGCTTCGTGGTCACAAGGGCCTATTAAAGAACCTCTCATGATGACCGCCCCCGTCACGCCCCTCCTCGACGGCATCGCCAGCCCGGCTGACTTGCGTAAACTCAACCTGGATGAACTCAAGGCCCTGGCCGGCGAACTGCGCAACGACATTATCCACAGCGTATCGAAGACAGGCGGACATTTTGCCTCCAACCTCGGCGTGATCGAACTCACGATCGCCCTGCATCGCGTCTTTGACACGCCCGATGAACGCCTGGTCTGGGATGTAGGCCACCAAACCTATGCACACAAGATACTCACCGGCCGCCGTAGCCGTATGGCCACCCTACGTCAGACCGATGGTCTGTCGGGATTTCCAAAGCGGGAAGAAAGCCCCTATGACAGCTTTATCGCCGGTCACTCCAGCACCTCAATCTCCGCCGCGCTAGGTATGGCCATCGCCGCCCGGCGCGCCGGTTCGAATCGTCGCACCGTGGCCATCATCGGGGATGGTGCCCTATCTGCCGGTATGGCCTTCGAGGCCCTCAACAACGCCGGCGCGGCCGATGCCAATCTAATCGTGGTCCTGAACGACAACGAGATGTCGATCTCGAATAATGTTGGCGCCCTGTCGAACTACCTAACACGCCTTCTGTCCGGCCGCTTTTACAACTCCATGCGCCGCCAAGGTGAAAAGATCCTCGCCACGATGCCACCGCTTTATGAACTGGCACGCCGAGCTGAAGAGCACATGAAGGGCATGGTGACACCCAGCACCCTATTCGAGGAATTTGGCTTTAACTATTACGGCCCCATCGACGGCCACGACCTGCCGACCCTGATCACCACGCTAGCCAACCTGAAAAAACTGGACGGACCGCAACTGCTTCATGTGGTGACAAAAAAGGGCAAGGGCTACGCACCTGCCGAAACAGACCCTACCCGTTATCACGGCGTAGGCAAATTCAAGGTAGAGGCCGGGTTCGAGGCCGCCACCGGCAACCAGCCCACCTATACCGAGGTGTTCGGCCAGTGGCTGCTTGACCAAGCCGCAGCTGACCCGCAGCTTTATGCCATCACGCCGGCCATGAGCGAAGGCTCCGGCATGGTGGCCTTCGCCGAGCGCCATCCCGACCGCTATTTCGATGTCGGCATTGCCGAACAACATGCGCTGACCTTTGCTGCTGGCCTTGCCTGCGAAGGCATCAAGCCGGTCGTGGCCATCTACTCGACCTTCCTGCAACGCGCCTACGACCAACTGATTCACGACATCGCCCTGCAAAATCTTCCAGTGCTACTGGCCATCGATCGCGGCGGCTTAGTTGGAGCGGACGGCCCAACGCATGCCGGCGCGTTTGACTTGTCCTTCCTGCGCTGCATCCCCAACATGGTGATCGCCGCACCGTCCGACGCGGCCGAATGTCGATGTTTGCTATCGACCTGTTATCAATACCCAGGCCCCACCGCCGTACGCTACCCGCGTGGCGCCGGCCCCGCTGTCGAGACCCCCACCGATCTTGATACCGTACCTATCGGCAAAGGCATTGTCCGTCATCACGGCGAGGGTATCGCCGTCCTCGCCTTCGGTAGCCGCGTCGCCGCCGCACTGACCGCCGCCACAGCCGTCAATGCCACCGTAGTGGACATGCGTTTTGTCAAACCGTTGGATATCAACTTGATCCACGCCCTGACCGAGACCCACCGTGCACTGGTGACCGTGGAAGAAAACTCCCTGGCCGGCGGTGCCGGCTCGGCCGTGGCCGAGGCCTTGATAGAAATGGGCATCGACACCCCAATCCTGCATCTAGGCTTACCCGACCGCTTTATCGAGCAGGGAGACCCACAAATCCTCTTGGCGCGTTGTGGACTGGATGCAGCCGGGATTGAAAAACACCTGCGCGCATTACTTGACTAATTTACTTTGGTATTTGGCTCTGACTCAGGTAGAATTTGAGTCATACCTTCACACGGATTTTTCCTAACATGCCCCAGAATGACCACAACACTGACTGCCAAAGTGCCTGTAACACCGATGCCCCCTGCCCCGCCACCGAGACCATCGCTGATGTGCAAAACTACGCAGACACCCGTCAAATAGCCATCGACAAGGTCGGCATCAAGGCCGTCCGCCATCCCATCAAGGTAGCCGATAAAACTCAGGGCGTGCAGCACACCATCGCTACATTCAACATGTATGTATACCTGCCGCATCACTTCAAAGGCACGCATATGTCGCGTTTCGTGGAGATACTCAACGGCCATGAACGTGAGATCTCGGTCGAGAACTTCGAACAGATGCTGCGCCAGATGGTCGACCGTCTGGAGGCAGAATCCGGCCATGTCGAGATGAGCTTCCCCTATTTCATCAGCAAGTCCGCGCCGGTGTCTGGCGTGCAAAGCATGATCGACTACGATGTCACCTTCATCGGCGAGGTGGACAAGGGCGAATACCGGCAGTGGATCAAAGTCGTGGTGCCCGTCACCAGTCTGTGCCCCTGTTCAAAGAAGATTTCGAACTACGGCGCACATAATCAGCGCTCGCATGTCACGCTGGCCGTGCGCACGAACAGCTTTGTATGGATCGAAGAGATCGTCCGCTTCGCTGAAGAAAACGCATCCTGCGAGCTATGGGGACTGCTGAAGCGACCCGACGAAAAGTATGTCACCGAACGCGCCTACGATAACCCCAAGTTCGTCGAAGACCTGGTGCGCGATGTCGCTGCGGCGCTCAACGCCGATACACGCATCGACGCCTATGTGGTCGAGGCTGAAAACTTCGAATCCATCCATAACCACTCCGCCTACGCATTGATCGAGCGCGACAAGCTCAACTAGACCAGGCAAATCAGCCAGAGAATTGACCTCCTACGAAACCCACATGGATCACTCTGGCTCTCGTCGTCGCCAATAACGGGCAAAACGCGGGACCCCCTCAGCCGTGCGTCCCGTATAACGATAAGTCACCGTGCTGCCCACAGGGGGCGGGGTCTGCCGCACGACATCGGCAAACCCGGTACCGAGATCAAACTCCAACCCCTCCGGCGTTCGCAACCGCAACGCGCCCATACGACCGGCATATTTGCCTTGACCCGGCTGATGAGCGATGACCACCGCCTCGGCATCCTGCCAGGGCTTCAATTTCAACAGGACCTCCGAACGACCCGTGACATAAGCGGCATCGGCCCGATGCAACATCAAGCCCTCGCCACCCTGGGCGACCACAGCATCCAAGCGCTGCTGCAACTCGAACCGATCGGCCACCCTAAACTGTTCCACCGCCTGCACCCAGCGCCGATTTACATGAACCACAAGGCGACGCATTGCAGCAGCGCGCACCGTAAAATCTCCTTCGGCTTCAGGAAGCTCAAAGATCATATAACGCACCGCTTGCCATTCCTCATCCACCGGGGTCGTGCGTCGCACCGTCCCGGAAAGCCGTTCAAAGGTGCCGTGCCCCATCCACAATTCCCCGTCGAGTGGTGCCTTGGGCAGACTGGCAACAAACCAATCCGGCGCAGCAATGCGACGACCACTGCGAAACCGCAAGGCTTGGCCGTCCCAATAGGCACGAACTCCGTCAAGTTTTTCGCTGACCCAATAATCAGCCGGGTTCACCGTATCCGGACAAACCTCGGCCAACACCAAATCAGCGGACCACGCGAAAGACCCGATCCAGGCCGCCATTGTGGCCAAAGTTGTCAAACAAAATTGCCGTCGATCCATTCCCATCCTCCCGCCTCTGCTTTCATCAAGACTATCCACTTGCACCGATGGCATAATGGAGCAAATCGTCCTCTACCATCATGAATCCCGTCACCATTTTCCGTCATACCCCTAGCGAGGGGCCCGGGCATATTGCTGAATTCCTCCGCGCACAGGGTATCCCGTTTGTGCTGCACCTTGTTGATCAGGGCAACCCGATACCCGCCTCTGCCTCCAACAGCTCTGGCCTGGTCTTCATGGGTGGGCCCATGAGCGTGAACGATGACCTGCCCTGGATTGCCGACAGCCTGGCCCTGATCCGCGCCGCCGTTGCGACCAACATCCCAGTACTTGGCCATTGTCTTGGCGGGCAGCTCATGGCCAAGGCCCTCGGAGGTACGGTATCGGCCAACCCGGTCAAAGAAATCGGTTGGGGTGCCGTCACAACCCTGGGTAGCCCGGTCGCGCAACACTGGCTGGGCGATACTCAGCGTTTTGATGCCTTTCACTGGCATGGCGAAACCTTCTCCATCCCCAATGCGGCGACGCACATTCTCGAAAGCGCCTACTGTCCAAACCAGGCCTTCGCGCTTGGCCCTCATCTGGGCTTGCAGTGCCATGTCGAAATGACCGAGGCCATGATCCACGACTGGTGTCGCATCGGTGCCGACTACCTGACGGAGGCCCGCGACAGCCCCGCCATACAATCTGCCGCGCAAATACAAGCCGAAGCCCGCACCAAACTGCCTGCCATGACCGCCATTGCCGACCGTCTGTACAGCCGCTGGACCCAGGGGCTCAAGCTATGAACCTCCTCGTCGGTGATATCGGCGGCACCCATACTCGCCTCGCTATTGCCGAGGTTGGCATCGGCGGCAAGTTACGCATCTCCCCCGTCAAGCGCTTTCTCAACCAAGCGCACACCAATCTAACCGTCACCCTACGTAATTACCTAGCCACTCAGAAACGCCTGACCCGCGCAAGTCTAGCCGTAGCTGGCCCCACCGACGACCAATCGTGCAATTTAACCAACCTGGGTTGGAAAATTGATGCCCCCCAACTTGGCGCCGAGTTGGGCCTGCGTCTCTCCTTGCTCAACGACTTTGCTGCGGTCGGCTGGGGCGTGGGTGCATTGACTCCGGAAAATGTCCACACGCTACAAACCGGAACGCCTCATGCCGGGGCTGCCCGCGTCGTACTAGGAGCCGGCACCGGGTTGGGCGTGGCCCTCTGTGCACCGCAAGGTAAGATCTGGCGACCGCTCCCAGGTGAAGGCGGTCATATTGCCTTTGCCCCTCTAGATGGCGAACAGGATGCCCTGCTGGCATTTCTACGCACCGAACATCGCGGCCGTGTCTCCATCGAACGCATCCTCTCCGGCCCCGGCATCTTGTCCCTGTATCGCTTCCAGTGCACACGACTCAACCAAACTCCCGCACTACAAGATTCGGCCGCCATCAGCACCGCCGCTCTAGGCCGCTCAGATACTGCGGCAGAGACTGCGCTCCAGCTATTCACGCGCATCTACGCGCAAGTTGCCGGGGACCTGGCGCTCGCTGGCGGGGCACGGTGTGGTGTCTATCTGGCAGGGGGTATTGCCCCGCAAATCCTGCCCTTCCTGCGGACACCGGCCTTTCTGGAGGCCTTCCTTGCCAAGGGCCGCTTTACAGACTGGATGCACTCCGTCCCGTTGCATATCGTGCTTGACCCCGACATCGGGCTCAAAGGTGCCGCACTCGCGGCGTGCGACGCATGAAAATCCTCGGCATCGCTGGTTATAGCGGCGCAGGAAAAACCACCCTGGTCAGCAAACTGCTCGCAGCCTTTGTCGCTCGAGGGTTAGCTGTATCGGTCGTGAAGCAAAGCCACCACAATGTCGAAGTCGATCAACCGGGCAAGGATTCCTGGCGCCACCGCCAGGCCGGCGCGCATGAGGTTCTGCTTACCTCTCCCTATCGCTGGATGCTGGTTGGGGAACTACGCGGCGCGCCGGAGCCTGACCTCGACACATTATTGACCCGCCTCGGCCCCTGCGACCTAGTCCTGGTCGAGGGATTCCGCCATGCCCATCTACCCAAACTCGAGGTCTGGCGCAATGCCAATGGACAGCCATGGCTCCATCCGGCCGACCCCCAAATCATCGCCGTCGCCAGTGACACACGACCGCCCGGAGCCCTGCCTCACTTTGACCTCGATGACAGCGCCACCATCGCGACCTTCATCCTCGACACACTGGACATCCCATGCTAAGCATCGAAGAAGCCCTGCAAAAACTGCTTTCTGCCGCCCATCCCGTCGACACCCATGAATGGCTACCGCTGGCCTTGGCTCAGGGCCGTATCCTGGCCACCCCGCTGGTCTCCCGCGTCAGCGTGCCGCCCCTCGATAACTCGGCCATGGACGGCTACGCCGTGCGTTGTTCGGAATGGGCGAAAGATCATCTGTTCCCCGTCTCCCAGCGCATTCCAGCGGGCCGTCTTGGTACGGATCTCGCCCCCGGTAGCGTGGCACGGATTTTCACCGGCGCTCCGGTTCCCCCCAATGCCGATGCCATCGTGATGCAAGAAGATTGCGTCGTCGAAGGCGATCACATCCGCATAACACGCCAACCCGGCCTGGGCGATCACATCCGCCGCGCCAGCGAGGATTTCGCTACGGGGCAGGTCATCCTGAGCGCCGGCACACGTCTGGGCCCGGCCCAGATCGGCCTCGCGGCTGCTGCAGGAGCCGCCATCCTCCAGGTCATCCGCCCTCTCAAAGTGGCCGTGTTCTTCACCGGCGACGAACTCAAGGCCCCGGGTGAAGCACTCGGCCCAGGCCAGATCTACAACAGCAATCGCGCCACCCTCACCGCACTCCTCCACCAAATAGGCTGCCTAGTCGTTGATCTCGGTGATGTCCCGGACACCCTGGATGCAACCATTACCGCATTGCAGCAAGCCACCGCCAGCGCCGATGTGATCGTCACCAGCGGTGGTGTATCCGTGGGTGAAGAAGACCATGTCAAGGCGGCCCTAACTCAACTTGGTCGGCTCGATATGTGGAAGGTCGCCATGAAGCCAGGTAAACCTCTGGCCTTTGGCCGCATCGGCGAGGCGGATTTTCTTGGTCTACCGGGGAATCCAGTGTCCGCCTTTGTCGTGTTTTGTTTGTTTGCACGCCCCTTCCTGCAAGCGCGCATGGGCATGCTACCCGGGCACCTGACGACCTTCACAATAGCGGCCGGATTCGATAAACCCAAGTTCGGCAATCGGCGCGAATTTATGCGTGCCCGCATCGAAAATGGCCAAGCCATCCTCTATCCAAACCAGAGCTCCGGCGCCTTATCCTCCCTAGCCTGGGCCGAAGGCTTGGTCGACATCCCCGCCGAAACTCCGATCAAATGCGGCGACCGTGTCCAATACATCCCCTTGGCGAGCCTGCTGTCATGAACCTGAAACTGCTCTACTTCGCCCGTCTGCGCGAGACACTTGGGATCTCCCGTGAGGTATTCACGCTGGACGCACCGGCCACGGTGGCAGACCTCCTCGATCACCTGCGTGCCCGTTGCGGTGTCTGGACGACTGAACTAGCGGTCGAACGCAATTTTCGCGTAGCTGTGAATCAGGAAATGGCCAACGCATCCACAGCGCTCAACGACGGTGACGAGGTGGCCCTCTTTCCCCCGGTCACTGGGGGCTAATATGAAGATCACTGTCCAGACCGAAACCTTCGACCTCAACGCTGAGGTCGCAGCCTTGCATCGCAACAACCCATCCGTCGGCGCTGTCGCCAGTTTCTTGGGCACGGTGCGTAACGAATCGGGTCAAGTCAGCGCGATGGCTCTGGAACACTATCCGGGCATGACCGAAAAGGCCCTCTCTGCCATTGTGCAGGAGGCACAGACACGCTGGGCCGTAATAGATGCGACGGTGATCCACCGCATCGGCCCCCTCGCCCCCTGCGAGCCTATTGTTCTGGTTGCCGTGGCCTGCGCACACCGTGGCGATGCCTTCGCCGCCTGCGAGTTCATCATGGATTTCCTAAAGACGCGCGCCCCCTTCTGGAAAAAAGAAACGACAGCCGACGGCGGGCAATGGGTCGATGCCCGCGACAGCGACGAGACCGCTACCCAACGCTGGCGGAAACCATGTCATTGATATGGCTTATGGGCGTCAAAATGCTTT
>SXRG01000132.1 GCA_005793645.1 Burkholderiales bacterium | reverse complement strand
GGGATGATGGCGCGACCGCGGGCGATCTCGCTGCGCACGAATTCAGGCGTGATCTCGGCCGGGATGCTGGCGCCGAAATTCTGGCCGGCGTGCTGGCGGCCCATCAGGTTAGCCAGGCGCTCGCCCTGTGGGCCGGAAGCGCGCAGGGATTCGAGATATTCGCGGCGACGCATGTTTTCGCGGATGGCGACGAATTCCATTTCCGGCGTGACGATACCGTGCCGGGCATAGTGCATCTGGCTGACATTCTGGCTGGCCTTGGCGCGACGCGGTTGCCGGTGTAGGCCAGGAAAGCGTAAGGCATTCAGGGCCGGGTCGGTAGCGCGTTGGTGACCAAATGCGGAGGTTAGCCCCGGCAGTACTTCGGTATCGTCGCGTTCTTCGATCCACGCCGCGCGCAGGGCGGGCAGGCCCTGACGGATGTCGATCCGGGCTGTCGGGTCGCCGTAGGGGCCGGAACAGTCATAGACAAAAATGGGTGGATTTGCCTCGGGTGTGGCCGTGGTGTGGGTGTCCGACTGGCTGATCTCACGCATCGGCACCCGGATGTCCGGGCGGCTGCCCTCGACATAGATCCGGCGCGAGTTGGGCAGCGGCAGGATGGCGGCAGCATCCACGGTGGCGGTGGCAGCTGCGAAAGCGGTGGTGGATGTGGGTAAGGCGGCGTTCATGAAGGCTCCATCAGGCGGGAGATTGGGGCATGAACGGCGGTGGCTTGGGTGTGGGTCATTGGGCCATCCGGCCTATTGCCACATTGCGCTGCCTCCGCCGGTATGACCCGGATCAGGTTCTATGGGTGTGTTCTCAGCCGACACGCTGATATTTATCATGTCGGCACCCCAGACAATGGCTTAACCGTAGCCGAAATGGCGCAAAATAACAACCCAAAACCCACTAGGGTGATGTGGAGAATGAATTGAAGAGCAGGATTGTTTGGATTGCTGTATTGGGCTTTGCCGTGGTGTTGTCAGGTTGTGGTCGACAGGCAGACCCCCCCAAGGTGGAGCCGCGTTTTGTCTTGACCGAGACAGTGCGGCTGGGCGCTACTGCGGCGGTGAGTCAGTTTGCTGGTGAGGTGCGTGCTCGCCACGAGGTGGCTTTGGCCTTCCGCGTGGGCGGCAAGCTAGCGATGCGGGGCGTGGAAGTGGGCGACACGGTACAGTCGGGCCAGGTGTTGGCCCAGCTCGATCCGGCTGATCTACGCCAGAATCAACAGGGAATAGAGGCCGATCTGGCCGCCGTTGCCGCCGAGTTGCGTTTGGCGCGGCTGGAGGTAGAACGCCATCGCACCCTGAAGGCGAGTGGTTTTGTGAGTCAGGCCGCGCTGGATGGCAAGGAAACCGGATTGCGGGCGGCAGAAGAAAAGCACACCGCCGCACAAAGCCGTGCCGGTCTGGCCCGGAATCAGCTGGCTTATGCGATGTTGCGCGCCGATGCGGCCGGGGTGATTGCCCAGATATTGGCCGAGCCGGGTCAGGTGCTGGCGGCGGGGCAGCCTGTTGTGCGTTTGGCGCATAGCGGTGAAAAAGAGGTGGCCATCAGCGTCGGTGAGGGCCGGATTGGTGAATTCGCGCCGGGTCGTACGGTGCGAATTCGTTTCTGGGCCTTGCCAGGCAAGGCCTTTGCCGGGCGGGTGCGCGAGATTGCGCCGCAAGCTGACGCCCTGACGCGGACCTTTGCAGTACGGGTCAGCCTGACCGAATCCGTGCCGCAGGTGCGGCTGGGGATGAGCGCCGAGGTGGGATTGGACTCCGGTAGCAGCGGCACAAGTGCCTTGCTGCCGGCGACGGCCATGTTTCAGAAGGGGCGGCAACCGGCGGTTTGGGTGTTGAAGGAAGGCCGTGTGCATCTGCGTCCGGTCGAAGTGGCGCAGTGGCGTGAGGATGCGGTTGAGATTCGTGCGGGCCTCCAGGCGGGCGAGGTGGTGGTCAGCGCGGGGGCCAACAAGCTGGTCGAAGGTGAGGCCGTGACGCCCGTTGTGCGCTGAATCGCCCCATGAAAAATTTCAATCTTTCGACCTGGGCGCTGACCCATTCCAGCTTGGTGGCTTTTTTGATGCTGGCCCTTGCGATCGGTGGTGTGATGTCCTACCGACATCTGGGCCGTGCCGAAGATCCGGCCTTTACCATGAGGATCATGGTCGTGCGCACCTACTGGCCTGGGGCGACGGCGCGTGAGGTCGATCAGCAGGTTACCGACCGGATCGAAAAAAAGTTGCAGGAATTACCGTTGCTTGACAACCTGCGCAGCTATTCCAAGCCGGGCGAGTCGGTCACCTTTATCGAGTTTCGCGATTACACACCGTCAAAACGGTTGCCGGATCTGTTCTATCAGGTGAGGAAGAAGCTTGATGACATTCGTCACACCCTGCCGGAGGGCGTGCAAGGGCCGTATGCCAACGATGAATTTGGCGATACCTTTGGCATTCTGTATGCGCTGACCGGCGAGGGGTATACCCATGCAGACCTGCGCCGGCAGGCCGATCGCCTGGCCCATGTGCTGCGGCGGGTAACCGATGTTGCCAAGGTCGATCTGATTGGTGTGCAGCCGGAACGCCTCTGGGTTGAGGCCTCGGCGGCCAAGCTGGCCAGTCTCGGCCTGGATCCCGAGCTGATCGCCCAGGCTGTGCGTGGCCAGAATACGGTGACACCCGGTGGGGCGGTAGAGACGCGTGACGACCGCGTTCGTGTTCAGGTGACAGGCGACATTGAGGGTGGTCTTGATGCGGCCGAGACCCTGCGCGCCATCAGTTTGCGTGCTGCCGGAAAGAGCTTCCGCTTGGGTGATGTGGCCGAGGTTCGACGCGGCTACGCGGATCCGGCGCAGCCCCTGTTTCGCTGGCAGGGCCAACCGGCGATTGGCCTGGCCTTGTCGATGAATAAGGGCGGCGATATTCTCGCTTTGGGTGATCGGCTCAAGCGCGAATCCATGCAACTCGCGGCCACCCTGCCCGTCGGCATGCGTCTGCATCAGGTGGCCGATCAGCCCGAAGTGGTGCGGCAGAATATCGACGAGTTCATGAAGAGCCTGGCTGAGGCCATCGCTATTGTGCTGGCGGTGTCATTTTTGGCTTTGGGTTGGCGCCCTGGGCTGGTGGTCGCCATTGCCATTCCGCTGGTGTTGGCCATGGTCTTTTTGCTCATGCGTCAGATTGATCTTGATCTGCAACGGATCTCGCTTGGTGCGCTGATCATCGCCCTGGGCCTCTTGGTCGATGACGCCATCAT
>SXRG01000131.1 GCA_005793645.1 Burkholderiales bacterium | reverse complement strand
GCAAGGCATTCCCTATACCTTGAGCCGCTCGGGTCGTGCGGCCCTGTTTGTGCGTGATCCGGATGGCAATGCATTGGAGTTGACCGAGGTGGATTTGGGTCAAACGGAGAAGGATCAAGGACAACATGGCTAAGGACAAGACCCTTTTCGTATGCAATGAATGCGGTGGTCAGGTGCAGAAGTGGCAAGGCCAATGCCCGCACTGTCTGGCCTGGAATACGCTGACCGAGCAGGTGGTTGCAGCAGCCTCGCCGGCCTCGACGCGGCACGCCAGTTTGGCGGGTAGCGGGGCATTGACGCGGTTGGCGAGCATAGAGGCCAAGGATGCGCCACGCATCCCGACGGGGTCGTCTGAATTTGATCGCGTGCTGGGCGGCGGGTTGGTGAAAGGTGGGGTGGTGCTCCTTGGGGGTGATCCCGGCATCGGAAAATCGACGCTGTTGTTGCAGGCCCTGGCCCATTTGGCGAAGCAACTGCCTGTGTTGTATGTCAGCGGCGAGGAGTCGGCGCAACAAATTGCCCTGCGCGCCCAACGGCTGGAGCTGAGTGAGACCGATATGCCGTTGTTGCCGGAGACTCGGTTGGAAACGGTTCTCGCCACTTTGGAGGTTGAGCGGCCGGCGATTGCGGTGATTGATTCGATCCAGACCGTGTATACGGAACAACTGACTTCCGCGCCGGGTTCGGTGGCACAGGTACGGGAATGTGCTCAGGCCCTGACCCGTTATGCCAAGCGCAGCGGCACGACCCTGGTGCTGGTTGGCCATGTCACCAAGGAGGGCACCTTGGCCGGGCCGCGTGTGCTGGAGCACATCGTTGATACGGTGTTGTATTTCGAGGGCGATTCCGGCTCCAGTTTCCGTATGGTGCGGGCATTCAAAAATCGCTTTGGTGCGGTCAACGAACTGGGTGTGTTTGCTATGACCGAGAAGGGCCTGAAGGCGGTCAATAATCCCTCGGCCTTATTTTTGAATCGTAGCGAGCGCGAGGTACCGGGCTCCTGCGTGGTGGTGGCCCAAGAAGGCACGCGGCCGCTGTTGGTGGAGATTCAGGCCTTGGTCGATGAGGCCCATAGCCCCAGTGCTAGGCGGCTGACGGTGGGCTTGGACCAGAACCGTTTGGCGATGTTGCTGGCGGTCCTGCATCGTCATGGCGGTATTGCTTGTTACGACCAGGATGTGTTTGTTAACGCCGTCGGTGGGGTGCGCGTGCTGGAGCCGGCAGCCGATTTGGTCGTGTTACTGTGCATTGTCTCCTCGCTCAGGAACAAACCCTTGCAGCACACCCTTGCGGCCTTTGGCGAGGTGGGTTTGGGTGGTGAGATTCGTCCGGTGCAGCGCGGCCAAGAGCGATTGAAAGAGGCCGTTAAGCTGGGATTTACTCGGATCTTGTTGCCCAAGGCCAATCTGCCCAAGCACGCGCCGCCGGGCGTCAGTCTGCACGGGGTTGCTCACTTGAGTGAAGCTTTGGATTTCCTGCGCAGTCTGTAGGCGGTGAAAGATCGCGCCGAGGGTGGTCTTCCTACAGGGAGAGATGTCCTGGTCGCCAGTTCAGGCGTTGGCCGCGCCAAGCGGGGTCGGGGTGTTCTAGTAGGGCTAGGATGTCACTGGCGAAGTTGGCCGGGGTAGGCAGGGTCGTCTTGTCTTCGCCCGGGTGACTGAGCGCGCGTTGTGGCGAGCGGATCGGGCCGGGGACAATCAAGTGCACGCGCAGTGCGGGCTCGTCGCGCCATTCAGCCGCCTGGATCTGAAAATAGCCTTCCAGCGCGGCCTTTGAGACGGCAAATCCGCCCCAGAATGCGGTTGGGTTTGCACCGTGGGTTTCGCTGATCAACACGATGGGGGCATCGCTGGTGCGGCGCAACAAGGGGGCACAGGCTTGGTTGAGCAGGAACGGGGCTACGCTGTTGACGCGGAACTGTTCCAGCCATTCGGCCGAGGTTTGTTGCAACAGTGGTGAGGGGGCCAGATAGCCGCTGGCGGCATGAATAATGCCGTCGAGTCTGCCTAGCCGAACCCGGATAGCCCCGGCCAAGGCATCGTATTGGTCATCGACTGCCGTGCTGAAATCCATGGGAAACAGGATCGGTTCTGGGCCGCCGGCTGCAATGATGGCATCGTAGGTCTTTTCCAGGGCGGGCAGACTGCGGCCTAGCAGGATGACGGTGGCACCGGCCTGACCGAGGGCGAGGGCGATGGCTGAACCAATGCCACCTCCGGCACCGGTTACAAGATAGGTTTTGTGGGCAAAGAAGGTCATACGAGGGCACGAAGTAGTGAGCGGGCGCATTGTACGCCACTGTGAACGGCCCCTTCGAGTGTGGCGGGGTAGTCTGGATGGGTGTAGTCACCTGCCAGCCACAGGTTGGGCAGGTCTGTCTTTGCGTGGAAACGCGGCCGGTCTGGAGTGGCCGCGAAGGTGGCGCGTCGTTCGTGGATCCAGCGATGGGCATGCAGGGGCGGCAAGGGGCCACAGCGTTGCTCCAGCAGGGCGAGCCAGTCGCTTAGAAGGTGGTCGCGATCCATTTGACAGTGCGCGCCGTCGGCGCTGGCGACGAGACAGACGAGGCCGTCGGCCGTCTCTTGGCGATCGATGACCCAAGGTGCGTTCGCTTCGCCGAGGGCCTGCATGGGGTAGGGTAGGATCAGGCGATCGGTAAAGTGCAGCCATAGGTTCACGATAGGTTGCCAACTTAATCGGCCCAGTGCAGATTTCAGGGCGGCGGTGGGATGGCCTTCCAGCAGGCGTGTGGTCTCGACCGGTGAGGTGGCCAGGATGATCTTTTCATACCGGTCTGGGTGGTCGTCAGCCCGCCAGCCATCGCCATCGTATCGAAGTTGGCGGATACGCTGGCCGGTGTGCAGACGCGCCCCGTGTGCTTTTAACCAACGCTGGGCCGGTTCACTGAATAAGGCATCCAGATTGGTCCGTGTGAATATGGCGTCGCTGGATGCGCGCGGCCCGCCTAGGCTATCGCGCAGGACGACGGCAAAGGTCTGTGCCGAGGCAATAGCGATTGGCGTGTTTAGGGCGGCTATGGCGAGAGGCTGCCAAAGGCGGCGGATGAGTCGTTCCGGTTGGCCTTCGTGGTGCAACCAGTCGGCCAGAGGTGCGTCTGCAACAAGCTTCCAGTTCTGCGATTGCAGTCGGCGGATCAGCCGCGCGGCGGCCCATTTTTCGGGCCAGGAAAGGCCGTGTGCAGTGGCTAGGCCCACCGCCAGATGAAAGGGAGCGGGGAGTCTGGGTAGGCGCAGGTCGAGATCTGGCCCGAATAGACGCAAGCGGCGGCGATCTAGGGTATTACGCGTGCCGAGGAGGTCGATCAGGCGCAGGGTCTCAGCGTAGGCGCCCAGCATCAGATGTGGGCCGTTGTCGATGGATAGCCCCTGCCATTGCACGGCGCGGGCGCGGCCGCCCAACTGGGGCGCGGCCTCGAACAGGGTGATACGGCGGTCGGCCAAGGTGAGTTCGATGGCGGCGGCAATGCCGGCCCAGCCCCCGCCAATGATGGCGATATGTTGTTCGGTTCGGGTCATCGCGCCATTAACGGGCCAGGATTATCTGGCCAGAACCCAAATTCGGCCGGCGATCCAGAGCTTGCGCCATGCCGGCAGGTGGATGCGGGCGTTGATTGGAAACCCGGCGCGCCGGGTTTCGTCCAGCACAGCGCGGTAGATGCCTGCCATGATTAGGCCCGGGCGCTGGGCGCGGCGATCCACCGCAGGCAACAGGGCAAGGGCCTCGGCATAGGTCTGCTCGGCACGGTGATATTGAAATTGCATTAGGCCGGCATAGTCGCCATCGGGCCGACCGGCCAGCAGGCTCGCTTCGCTGACCCCGAACCGGGCCAGTTCCTCTTGCGGCAGATAGATGCGCCCGCGTCGGGCATCCTCGCCGACATCGCGCAGGATATTGGTTAGTTGCAGGGCCAGACCTAGGCGCGCGGCATACTTGAGTGTGTGCAGATCCCGAAAACCGAAGATGCGTGCCGATAGCAGGCCGACCACGCCGGCGACGCGATGGCAATAAAGGCCTAGTTCGCGCATTTCGCTGTAACGCTGCCCGGTTTCGTCCATGTCCAGATCCATGGCCATGCCATCGAGCAATGCCTCGAAGTCCTCTTTCGGTAGCCCATAACGGCGAACGACAGGTTGCAGCGCCTGCGTGACCGGATGCTGTGGGGCTTCCTTGGGTGGATCCGCGTAAAGGCGTTCGATTTCGCTGCGCCACCAGTCCAGCTTCATCCGGGCGAGGGGCGGGTGAATGGCCTCATCGACGATATCGTCCACCTCACGGCAATAGGCGTAGAGGGCGTTCATCGCCTCTCGTTGTGGACGCGGCAGAAAGCGGAAGGCGAGGGTAAAGCTCGATCCGCTGTGAGCGGCCTTCTCGGCGCAATAATCCGTCGGAAGGGTGTCTGTCATCGTGGTTGAACCTCACCGTGGTCGATGGCTTGAAAAGATTGCGCAGGGGGTAGCACCCCTATGGGTGGGCAATGGGCGCCGGTGGGGGGGTGTAAGAAGGCAGCCTTCAGGCCGATGGTGTGCTTGCGTCGATTCAACGGGAACACCCTCCAGTGCCGCAGGATGTTCCCCCAGAGTGAGTGGTTTTCTTGTGCGAACGCGGGAATAGGGCACGCCAAAATAGTTTTGGCCAGTCGCGCAGGGTCAGGGTGGGTCGTGCCTTAAAACAGTTCCCTTGGCTGGCCTCCAGCTTGTCCAAAATACGCTCGCCACCGAGCAGGATGAGGCGCATCTCCAGACCGATGCGGCCCTTCAGCGCCACGCCTAATGGCGAACCGGCATGCAGCATGCGCCGCGCCCGTTCGATCTGCGTGCGCATGAACAGCACCCAGAGGAAATCGACCTCCCCCGCAGCGATCTGCCGCTCGGTCACGCCCGCGCGGTGCATCTCGTCTTGGGGTAGATAAACCCGTCCTTTTTGCCAGTCGATCGCCACATCCTGCAGCATGTTGATGAGTTGCAGGGCCGAGCAGATTCCATCCGACCAGGCTTGGTGACGCGGGTCGTGGTCGTCGAACAAGGCCAGCATCAGGCGACCCACCGGATTGGCTGAACGGCGGCAATACTGCATGACCTCGCCAAAATCGGCATAACGGGTCTTGATGCAGTCCTGGTCGAAGGCATCGAGGAGGTCGTAAAAAGCCGCTAAGGGAAGCGCATGGCGACGAATGGCTACGGCTAGAGGGCCAAAGATGGGATCGGTGGAGGTCTCTCCGGCAGCGATGAGATCGATCTGACTGCGATACAGGGCTAGAGCCGCTCGTCGTGCTTCCGGGGTTGCATCACCCTCATCGGCCAGATCATCCGCGCTGCGGGCAAAGGCATAGACAGCCCGCACCGCCGAGCGTAGCCGCCACGGCAGTAGGATGGATGCGACCGGGAAATTCTCGTAATGACCGGGATGGAACAGCGGTACGACGGGATCGGCAGAGGACATGGGGGCAGGTGAATAAGGGGTGCGTCAGTTTAACCGTATTGCTGGTCATTAGGTCTTGTGGTGGAAACTCCATCGTCGCCGGCGTGGGACACGTTTGATTGGGTTCCATCTTTTGTCGGTTAGATGGTTAGTTACCGCATCCAGATGATGGTTATCATAGCCCCGGGTTTTTAATAGGCCATGCAGGAAAAACTGGAAATTTCGCCATGGGAAACTGTTGTCACGACAAATCCTGCGCACTCGACGCATTGCGCGAGCGCCAAGGCAAGACGCTACGCATCGTACTGGTGATTAACATCTTATTGTTTCTGGTGGAATTTAGCGCTGGCCTATTGGCTTATTCGACTTCATTGATGGCCGATTCGCTCGATAGTCTTGGGGATGCCCTGGTGTATGCGGCCAGTCTTTATGTACTGTCACGCAGTGATCAGTGGCGTGCCGGTGCCGCGATGCTTAAGGGTGTCATCATGTTGGGGTTCGGCATTTTCGTGGCCATCGCGCTGGTGGACAAGGTCCTGTCGCCTGTCGTGCCCGTGGCCGAAATGATGGGTGGCTTTGGGCTGTTCGCCCTGGCCTGCAACGCCACTTGCCTCTATTTACTTACCTGGCATCGCAACGACGATCTGAACATGGAATCGGTCTGGCTGTGTTCCAGGAACGATATCGTCGCCAACGTCGGGGTGCTCTTGGCGGGAGCTGGGGTCGCACGAACTGGCTCGATGTGGCCTGACCTTGTTGTTGGCGCAATCATTGCTGTCCTGTTCCTGAAATCGGCGTTGTATGTGATCGCGAAAGCTTGGGGAGGATGCTTGGCTAAGACGCCGGAATCGCTGAAATGATTGACTATAAGCGCCATGTTCGGTTTCCAGAGCATGAGATTCCCCCGAAATGTAGTCTTTCAGGAGTCCAAAGCAAAAAGCCACGCGTGGTGCGTGGCTTGAGGCTGCCTCAAGGCCTGCTGAGCAGGTTTGAGATCTTTGTATTGGCGGAGACGCAGGGATTCGAACCCTGGATCCAGGTTTTGCCCAGATGCACCCGTAGCCGGGGGGTGCCTTCGACCACTCGGCCACGTCTCCAAAACTAATTCCAGAAGCAACTCTGGGAGTCGCGCAGGATACCTGCGCGACCTGGAAAATGCAATGCGATTAGGCGGCCGCTTGATCCAGTTCAAAGGCCTGGTGCAGGGTGCGGACGGCCAGTTCCATGTATTTATCTTCCAGAACGACGGAGATCTTGATCTCGGAGGTGGAGATCATCTGGATATTGATGTTCTCTGCCGCCAGGGCCTTGAACATCTTGCTGGCGACCCCGGCGTGGGTGCGCATGCCGATGCCGACGATGGAGACCTTGGCAATCTTGTCGTTGCCTCTCGTGGATCGCGCGCCGATCTGGTCCTTGACGGTCTCCAGAACTGCCATGGTTTTGGCGAATTCGTTACGGTGGACAGTAAAGGAGAAGTCGGTGGTGCCGTCGTGCGCGACATTTTGCACGATCATGTCAACATCGATATTGGCATCGGCAACTGCCCCGAGGATCAGGCCAGCGACGCCGGGTTTGTCAGGCACGCCTAGGAGGGTGCCTGTGGCCTCGTCGCGGTTGAAGGCGATGCCGGAGATGATAGGTTGTTCCATGGATTCGTCCTCGAAAATAATCAGGGTGCCATCGCCATCTTCTTCGAAGCTGGACAGCACCCGCAGTTTGACCTTGTATTTGCCAGCGAATTCGACCGATCGGGTTTGTAGTACCTTGGAACCCAGGCTGGCCAGTTCTAGCATTTCCTCAAAGGTGATGGTGTCCAGCTTGCGCGCTTCGGGGACGATGCGCGGGTCGGTGGTGTATACGCCG
>SXRG01000130.1 GCA_005793645.1 Burkholderiales bacterium | reverse complement strand
TCGCTGTGTTCAACTTGTGGTTGGAGGCGGGGCGTTTCCATGTGTACCGCGAGGCGATCGAAATGGCGTTTGTCGGGCCGGCCCTCGTCTTGCCCACCGAGCAGAAAGGTAATATGTTGCTGTTTGCTGCGCGAGGCGGTTGGGAGTCACTGGATTGGGTCAGCGTTCGAACCCGAGCGGCGATCGTCGCCGCGGGCTGGCATTTTGATGCAACGGCCTGGGTTGAGCGTCTGTGCGTGGAGTCAATAAATAGGATGCCGGTATCGACTTTTTGAGGCTTTGCAAGCAAGCGAGGTGATGGGAGAATCCGTCTCAGTGAAATATTGATGGATGTCGGCCATGATTGACCGGGATGGATATCGTTCCAACGTCGGTATCGTGCTGTGCAATGCCCGTGGTGAGGTGTTTTGGGGCAAGCGCGTCAGACAAGACGCTTGGCAGTTCCCGCAAGGCGGGATTAAGTCAGGCGAGACGCCAGAACAGGCGATGTACCGTGAATTGGAGGAAGAAACGGGGCTATTGCCTCAGCATGTGGCTATTCTTGGGCGGACCCGGGAATGGTTGCGTTATGATGTGCCACAGTCTTGGATCAAGCGCGATTGGCGCGGGATTTATCGGGGTCAGAAGCAGATCTGGTATTTGCTGAAACTGATCGGTCGCGACTGTGATGTCCGGTTGCGGGCGAGCGAGCACCCCGAGTTTGACGCTTGGCGTTGGCATAACTATTGGAAGCCTGCCAGCGAGGTGGTTGATTTCAAACAAGAGGTTTACCGCTTGGCCCTCGGTGAGCTTGAGCGACATCTGAGCCATCTGAATAAACACCATAACGCACACCATTCGCGTGTAGCTTAAGAAGAGGAATTTGATCATGATCCGTAGTCACCAGCCTTTGCCCATTGTGCCCCTGCAAAAAGGGGCGACCTTTCATAAGCCTTTTCAGGTGTTTCCGGAGGGCATGAGGCTTGAAGATCCTGCGATGGATGCCATGACGGATTTTACCCGTACGACCGCCTATACGATCTTCCCGCTGGAGAGCGTGGAGGCGGCTCGGGCGAAGATGATTCACCGCGGCGTTCGACTCCTTCTTGTAGTGGACAATGAAAATACGGTCCTTGGCCTGATTACGGCGACCGATTTGACGGGCGAGAAGCCCATGCAGGTGACCCGCAGTCAGGGGATTCCCTACGAAGATGTGTTGGTCAAGGATGTGATGACGCCGCGCGAGCGGCTTGAGTGTTTATGCGTAGACGACTTGAAAGGGGCCTCGGTGGGCAGCGTGGTCGCTACGCTGCAAAATCAAGGTCGCCAGCACGCCATGGTAGTGGAGCGTGGTTTGGACCGTAGTCAGTTGGTGCGCGGCCTCTTTTCCTTGTCGCAGATCAGCCGTCAGCTTGGATCGGCTATGCCGCATCTGGCAACACCGGCAAACTTTGCCGATATCCATCTGGAGCTGAATGACTAATTGTTGGGCGAGAGGTGGCTTGATTTTAGGCTTAACTTCCCGGGCGGCTTAATTCCGAGTAAAATAGTCAAGAATTGATCCTGACAGGGGCCGGGTGGGGTGCACTTGAGATTTTGTTGTGCGCCTCTATTTGGGAACCCTGTAGAGGACTGTGTCCGGTTTTTGTTTAGTAGAGGTTTTGTGATGTCTGTTTCCGTAGAACAAGTGCAAGCCGCCCTCAAGGCGCTGGTTGATCCCAACACCCGTAAGGATTTTGTCTCCACCAAATCGGCCCGCAACATCAAGGTTGATGGCGGCAAGGTGACGCTGGATGTGGTGCTTCCCTATCCCGCCAAGACCGTTCTGGGTGAGATCCAATCCATGGTGGAAGGCGCCGTTAAGGCCGTCTCTGGTGTGGAATCGGTCACTGCTACGGTGACTTGGAAGATTGTCGCGCACAGCGTGCAAAAGGGTGTGAAGTTGGTCAATGGTGTGAAAAACATCATCGCTGTCGCCTCCGGCAAGGGTGGTGTTGGTAAGTCCACCACTGCGGTCAACCTCGCGCTGGCACTGGCCGCCGAAGGCGCCAAGGTTGGCATGCTCGACGCCGACATCTATGGCCCGTCGCAGCCTACGATGCTGGGTATTGCGGGTCGCCCAGAGTCTGCCGACGGCCAGTCGCTGGAGCCGATGATGGGCCACGGCCTGCAAGCCATGTCGATCGGTTTCCTTATCGATGTTGATACGCCGATGGTCTGGCGCGGTCCCATGGTTACTCAGGCGCTGGAACAACTGCTCAACAATACCCAATGGAAGGATCTCGATTATTTGGTCATTGACCTTCCACCCGGTACCGGTGATATCCAGTTGACGCTCGCCCAGCGCGTGCCGGTGACCGGCGCGGTGATCGTTACCACCCCGCAAGACATCGCCCTGATCGATGCGCGCAAGGGGCTGAAGATGTTTGAAAAGGTGGGCGTGCCCATCCTCGGTGTGGTCGAGAACATGAGTTTGCATATCTGTTCCAAGTGTGGCAACGAAGAGCCAATCTTCGGCACGGGCGGTGGTCAGAAAATGTGTGACGATTACGGTACCGAGTTCCTGGGTGGTTTGCCGCTGGATATCCGCATCCGTCAGGAAACCGATGCTGGAAAGCCCACCGTGGTTGCTGCGCCAGAGTCCCGCATTTCCGAGATTTATCGTGGCATTGCCCGTCGCGTGGCGGTCAAGGTGGGTGATCTGGCGGTCGATCATTCCTCCAAATTCCCCAGCATCGTGATCCAGAATACCTGATGTCTTTAGTGCCCGGCGATGAGCTGATAGGATATGAACCGCGTCGGGTATCCGGCGCGGTTTTTTCTTTGTGACCCTAGGTAGACCTATGAGCATTAAATCCGACCTTTGGATCCGCCGCATGGCGCGCGATCACGGCATGATCGAGCCTTTCGAGGCCGGCCAGATCAAGACCCGTGACGGCGAGAAGATCGTGTCTTATGGCACATCAAGTTACGGCTACGATGTCCGCTGCGCCAGCGAGTTCAAGTTGTTCACAAACATTAACAGCAGCATTGTGGATCCCAAGCACTTCGATCCTTCCAGTTTCGTTGAAGTAGATGGCGATTCGTGCATCATCCCGCCCAACTCATTTGCGCTGGCGCGCACGGTCGTA
>SXRG01000129.1 GCA_005793645.1 Burkholderiales bacterium | reverse complement strand
GAGGTGATTGGTCGGCTCGTCGAGCAGCAACATGTCGGGCTTTTCCAGTAGCAGTTTACATAGGGCTACGCGGCGTTTTTCACCTCCGGACAGGTTTTGGATGGGTGCATCCCAGGGCGGCAGGCGCAACGCATCGGCAGCAATCTCCATCTGCGTTTCAGTGTCTGAACCGGCGGCGGCAAGGATAGCCTCCAGTCGGGCCTGTTCTTCGGCGAGTTTATCGAAATCTGCGTCCGGCTCGGCATAGGCGGCATATACGGCCTCCAACTTGGCCTGCGCCTCCATTGCCTCGCCCATGCCGGATTCCACCTCGGCACGCACGGTCTTTGTGGGGTCAAGCTGTGGTTCCTGCGCCAGATAGCCGATGCGGATACCGGCCAGATGCTGAACCTCGCCGTCATATTCCTTTTCGACCCCGGCCATAACCTTCAGCACGGTCGATTTTCCCGAACCATTCAGACCTAAGAGGCCGATCTTGGCACCTGGGAAGAAAGACAGGGAGATGTCTTTGATGATCTGCCGTTTAGGCGGGACGGTTTTGCTGACGCGCAGCATACTCATTACGAATTGGGCCATGATCGAGCGGGACAGGAATCCCGGTGAGGGTAATTTGAGGCAGCGAATGATACGCGCCAAGCCTTGTTTGTGGGACAATGCTGCGCTTGTTGATTTGGTAACCGGCTAGCAATTTTTGAAGGGCCCAGAAATAACATGCGATCGTGGCGGAATTGGTAGACGCACTGGATTTAGGTTCCAGCGCCTTTGGCGTGGGAGTTCGACTCTCCCCGATCGCACCACAATTCACGGCATCACCGGCAGTATGCTCGGTGGTAGAGGGTATAATCGTGCGGTGAACGCGTGAATGGCCTTGGCCGGATATTTTTTACATAAAGAATCAAGACGATAGGATTATTAATGTCTGTTGCAATCGAAACCCTGGATGGCCTGAAGCGCCGTGTGACCCTAAACATAGACCCTGCTGCGATTAACGCTGAGGTCAAGAAACGCCTCATCAAGGTGGCCAAGTCGGTGCGGATGGATGGCTTTCGGCCTGGTAAGGCCCCGATGTCGGTGGTAACTCAGCGCCATGGCCACGAAGTGCACAGTGAAGTGTTTGGCAAGGCCTTGCAGGATGCCTTTTTTACCGCTGTCGAGGCGGCCCAGGTGAGGGTGGCCGGTTACCCGGATTTTGCTCAGGCCGAAGGTGGTGACGGGCATGTTTTTACCGCGAACTTTGAGACTTTCCCTGACATTGTTCCGGGCGATATGGGTCAAATCAAAGTGACGCGTCCACAGGTGACGATCTCAGCGACGGATGTTGAGCGCACCCTGGAGGTTCTGCGTAAGCAGCGCTTGTCCTATCAGACCGCCGATCGTGCAGCACAAGATACGGATCGTGTACATGTGGATTATCACGGCACCATTGACGGTCAACCGTTTACCGGGGGCGAGGCCAAGGACTTCCCGGTGGTACTGGGTGAAGGCCGAACCCTGGCTGATTTCGAGAACGCCTTGCTGGGTATGAGCGCGGGCGAGAGCAAGACCTTTGATGTAGCCTTTCCGTCGGACTATTTTGCACAAGAATTGGCCGCCAAGACGGCCACCTTCACGGTGACCGCCAAGTCTGTGCATGAGGCCCACCTGCCAGAAATGGATGTCGAGTTTGCTCAGGCGCTGGGGGTGGAGGGCGGGATGGAGAAATTGCGCGAAGAGATCGCGGCTAATCTCACCCGCGAGATCGATCGCCGCAGTCATGCACGGGTTAAGGAACAGGTCATGAATGGCCTTCTGGAGGTGACTCCGTTCGAGGTGCCCTCTACTCTGATTGCCCAGGAAAGCGATGAGATGTTGCAAAAGGCCCGTGAGGACATGAAGCAACGCGGTATGCGTGAGCAGGACATTACCCTGACGGCTGAGCATTTTGCGGCACAGGCCAAGCGCCGCGTCAGTCTGGGTTTGCTGCTGGGCGAGATCGCCAAGCTGAACAATATCAAGGCGGATGCCGAGCGGGTGCGTGCCAGGATTGATGATTTTGCCAAGAGCTATGAAGATCCGGCCGAGGTGGTGAAGTGGTATTACGCCGATCCGAAACGCTTAGGCGAGGTGGAGTCTCTGGCTTTGGAAGACACCCTGGTGGATTGGGTTCTGGCTCGCGCTCAGGTGACGGATGAGGTGCTGAGTGCCGAACAATTGATGGGAAACACACAGTAATGATCAATACGACGATGGGTTGGGATCAGGAGCCGTCCGGGTTGGGTTATATCCCCATGGTGATCGAGCAGAGCGGTCGGGGCGAACGCGCCTATGACATCTATTCGCGTCTGCTCAAAGAACGGGTGATCTTTCTGGTAGGCCCAGTCAACGATGTGACCGCTAATCTGGTCGTGGCGCAAATGCTGTTTCTGGAGTCGGAGAATCCGGAAAAAGATATTTTCTTGTACATCAACTCCCCGGGCGGATCGGTCACGGCCGGCATGGGAATTTATGACACCATGCAGTTCATCAAACCGGATGTCTCTACCCTTTGTATTGGCCAGGCGGCCAGTATGGGTGCTTTCCTGCTGGCGGCTGGGACCAAAGGGAAGCGTTTTTGCTTGCCTAATTCGCGCGTCATGATTCATCAGCCGCTGGGTGGGTTTCAGGGGCAGGCCTCGGATATTGAGATCCATGCCAAGGAGATCCTCTATCTGCGCAGCCGGCTCAATGGCCTGCTGGCGGAACACACTGGCCAAACGATCGAGTCTATCGATCGGGACACTGACCGGGATAACTTTATGAGTGCTGATGTAGCGGTCGCGTATGGTTTGGCTGACAAGGTTCTGGCCAAGCGTACGAATGTCATGTAAACTTGACTAAATTGATAAGGTATTTAGACTAACAAGGCGAAGCGAAGAAATATGGCCAAGAGCGACAAGGACGAAGGAAAAATGCTGTATTGTTCCTTCTGCGGCAAGAGTCAGCACGAGGTAAAAAAACTGATTGCCGGCCCCTCGGTATTTATTTGCGATGAGTGTGTTGATCTGTGCATTGACATCATCCGTGAAGAGATGAAGGGCAGTACGGACGAGAAAGACGGTAGCGAACGCCTGCCCACTCCGCGCGAAATCTTGGCCATGCTGAATCAGTATGTTATTGGCCAGTCGCAAGCCAAACGCGCACTGTCCGTTTCGGTGTACAACCACTACAAGCGTATCCGTTTTGCGCAATCTCAACCCAAGGGGCAAACGACTTCGTTAAAAGAAGGCGATAAGGAAGAGGTTGAGTTGTCAAAGAGCAATATCCTGCTTATTGGCCCGACCGGTTCCGGTAAGACATTGCTGGCTCAGACATTGGCCCGCATGCTTAATGTTCCCTTTGTGATGTCCGACGCTACGACACTGACCGAAGCGGGGTATGTGGGCGAAGATGTTGAAAATATCATCCAAAAGCTCTTGCAGAAGTGCGATTACGATGTTGAGAAGGCGCAGAGAGGCATTATTTACATTGATGAGATCGATAAGATTTCACGCAAGGGCGAAAATGTTTCCATTACCCGTGATGTTTCGGGCGAGTGCGTGCAGCAGGCTCTGCTGAAGCTTATTGAGGGTACCGTGGCCTCGATCCCGCCGCAGGGTGGGCGCAAACACCCGAACCAAGAATATGTCCAGGTTGATACAACCAATATTCTGTTCATCGTGGGAGGGGCTTTTAGCGGCTTGGAAAAGGTGATTCGTAGTCGGACCGAACGCTCCGGCATCGGTTTTGGTGCCGAGATCAAGGCCAAAGACGACAAGAAGGACCTGACTGAAGTGTTTCGCAAGGTCGAGCCGGAAGACTTGATTAAATACGGTCTGATTCCCGAGTTTGTTGGCCGTTTGCCGGTGATCGCGACCCTCGAGGAACTTGACGAGGCCGCCTTGATCCAGATCCTGACCCAGCCCAAGAACGCTATTACCAAGCAGTTCCAGAAGCTGTTCAAGATGGAAGGCGCCGAACTGGAGTTTCGTGATGAGGCATTGTCTGGCATCGCCAAACAGGCGCTGAAGCGCAAAACGGGTGCGCGCGGTCTGCGCTCGATCATTGAGCATGCCCTGCTGGATTTGATGTTCGAGTTACCGAGTATGGAAAATGTCACCAAGGTCGTGATCGATGACAAAGTAGTAAATGGCGAGGGCAAGCCCTTGCTGATTTATTCCGAACCTGCCCAAGCAACGGGTTGAAATCCGGACGGGCAGCCCCATCTGCGGCCCGTCACTTAATGAAATACGAAGAGGCGGAGTCTAGTCATGAGCCAATCCACCCTATTCACTGCCCCCGTTTCCTTGCCGTTGTTGCCGCTGCGCGAGGTGGTGGTCTTTCCGCACATGGTCATCCCGTTGTTTGTGGGCCGGCCGCGTTCCATTCGTGCCTTGGAAAAGGCCATGGAGGCGGGCAAGCATATTATGCTGGTGGCGCAAAAGTTGGCCTCCAACGACGATCCCAATTTTGATGATCTGTACACCGTAGGGGCCATTGCCAGCATCCTGCAGATGCTCAAACTCCCGGATGGCACGGTCAAGGTGCTTGTCGAGGGTAATCAGCGTATCAACATCACTGAATTTAGCGAGACGGATGACTATTACATGGCGCATGGTGATCCGATTGAAGAGGTGATTCCCACCGATTCAGAGTTGGAGGCGATGCGCCGAACCTTGTTGACTCAGTTCGATGGTTTTATCAAGCTGAACAAAAAGATCCCGCCGGAGATCCTCGCTTCGTTGTCAGGGATCGAAGATCCAGGCCGGTTGGCAGATACGATCGCGGCGCACCTGCCACTCAAACTGGAGCAGAAACAAGCCATCCTCGAGATGGTCGGACTCAAGGACCGATTGGAACACCTGACCGGCTTGATGGAGACAGAGATCGATATCCTTCAGGTTGAAAAGCGCATCCGGGGCCGCGTCAAGCGCCAGATGGAAAAGAGTCAGCGCGATTATTACCTCAATGAGCAGGTCAAGGCGATCCAGAAAGAGCTTGGCGACGATGAAGAGAGCGCCGAGATTGATGAACTGGAGAAGCGTATCCAGGCGGCCGGTCTGCCTAAGGAGGCCCTTAAAAAGGCCCAGGCCGAACTCAAAAAACTGAAAATGATGGCGCCGATGTCGGCCGAGGCAACGGTCGTGCGTGCTTACCTTGACACGCTGGTCAGCTTGCCTTGGAAGAAAAAGACCAAGATTAGTAAGGATCTCAACAAGGCTGAACTGACGCTGGATTCCGACCATTATGGTCTGGAAAAGGTCAAGGAACGCATTGTCGAATATCTGGCAGTGCAACAGCGGGTAGAGAAACTCAAGGGACCGATCCTTTGCTTGGTCGGGCCGCCCGGCGTTGGCAAGACCTCGTTGGGTCAGTCCATTGCCAAGGCCACTAATCGCAAGTTCGTGCGTATGGCATTGGGAGGCGTGCGCGACGAGGCAGAGATTCGTGGTCACCGGCGCACCTATATTGGCTCGTTGCCAGGCAAGGTGTTACAGAGCCTGACCAAGACGGGGGTTCGTAACCCATTGTTTCTACTTGATGAAGTGGACAAGATGGGGCAAGACTTTCGGGGCGATCCGTCATCGGCCCTGCTGGAGGTCTTGGATCCGGAGCAGAATCACACCTTTCAGGATCATTATGTCGAGGTTGATTTTGACCTGTCCGATGTGATGTTTGTGGCCACGGCCAACAGCATGAACATCCCGCCGGCCTTGCTGGATCGCATGGAGGTGATCCGTCTGTCTGGCTATACTGAGGACGAAAAGGTCAATATTGCCCGCCGTTATCTCTTACCCAAGCAGATTAAGAACAATGGCTTGAATGAGGGCGAAATCACGGTAGCCGAGGCGGCTCTGCGCGATATCGTGCGTTTTTATTCCCGCGAAGCGGGCGTGCGCGCTTTGGAGCGTGAAATCGCTAAGATTTGCCGCAAGGTAACTACGGCCTTGCAGATGGGCAAGGCCAAGGCGCCGGTTCGGGTAAACAGTCGTAATCTCGACAAATACCTCGGGGTACGCCGCTATAGTTTTGGCATGGCCGAGAAGCTTAATCAGGTCGGGCAGGTTACGGGTCTGGCTTGGACCGAAGTGGGCGGCGAACTCTTGACCATTGAGGCCACGCTGATGCCGGGCAAGGGCAACACGATACGCACGGGTCAGTTGGGTGATGTCATGAAGGAATCGATCGAGGCTGCGCGCACTGTGGTGCGCAGCCGTGCTAACCGTCTTGGCATTCCTGCGGAGGCCTTCGAGAAAACCGATCTGCACATCCACTTGCCAGAAGGGGCAACCCCCAAGGATGGCCCGTCAGCCGGTATTGCCTTGACGACGGCGATTGTCTCGGCCTTTACCAAGATCCCGGTGCGTTGTGATGTCGCCATGACCGGTGAGATCACGCTGCGCGGCGAGGTCCTCCCGATCGGTGGCCTCAAGGAAAAGCTGCTTGCCGCTTTGCGTGGTGGAATCAAGAAGGTGTTGATCCCGGTTGATAATGTCAAGGATCTGGTTGAGATGCCGGACAACATCAAGAATCAGCTTGAGATCGTGCCGGTGAAGTGGATTGAAGAAGTCCTATCGAACACTCTGGAGCGTCAGCCCGAAGCACTGTTAGAAAATAGCGTGACAACGCCGGTGAAAACTCCGCTGGCAACGGAGGATGGCGCTAGCGCCATCACGCATTAAACGGGCAATATTTAGGATCGAATTCACCGTGTGTCGATAGATGCCATCGGGGTCCTATGCTATAAATCGCCGGGGCTGTAATGGCCCTTCTTTGACTTTATTTTGACAGGGATGGCTAGATGAATAAAACTGAATTGATTGAAGCGATTGCGGCTGAAGCGGATCTTTCTAAGGCCGCTGCGGGCCGTGCCTTGGAAGCCGCGATGGAGGCTGTCATCAAGGCCCTCAAGAAGGGGGATATGGTGACTTTGGTAGGTTTTGGCAGCTTTTATGTGGGCAAACGTGCCGCCCGCACTGGCCGCAATCCGCGCACCGGTGAGTCGATCACCATCAAGGCCGCAAAAATTCCAAAATTTAGGGCTGGCAAGGCACTCAAGGATGGAGTAAACTAGCGCTCGTTGCTTGGCATTGAGCGAAAATCAACATATAATGTCGGACTTTCGCGGGTGCTTAGCTCAGTTGGTAGAGCGTCTGCCTT
>SXRG01000128.1 GCA_005793645.1 Burkholderiales bacterium | reverse complement strand
GGCATCCCGCGCCGTGGCCAAGAAGCTGGGCCGCGACCCGCAGGGCATTTACATTCCCTACGAGACCCTGCGCCGTGACCTGACCGTCGGCACCGCGACTGCGGGTGGCCATACCGTTGGAACCGATCTGGCCGCTGACTCTTTCATCGAATTGTTGCGCAATCGCATGGCGGTGATGGGCATGGGCGCTCGTTCCCTGACCGGTTTGGTGGGCAATGTGGCCATCCCGCGTCAGACCTCCGGCGCAACCGCCTACTGGGTGGCCGAATCCGGCGCACCGACCGAATCCGCTCAGGCATTCGATCAAGTGAGCCTGTCGCCGAAGACCGTGGGTGCTTTCACCGACATCTCCCGCAAGCTGCTGTTGCAATCGTCCATCGATGTTGAGTCCTTCGTCCGCAACGACCTGGCCTCTACCCTGGCGCTGGCGATCGATCTGGCCGCGCTGAATGGCTCTGGCGCCAACAACCAGCCGACCGGCATCATCAACACCTCTGGTGTAGGTTCGGTTGACCTGACCGGCGGTATCTCGTGGGCTGATGTGGTTGAGCTTGAGTCTGATGTGGCCGCTGCAAACGCCGATGTGGGCACGCTGGGCTACATGACGACCGCTGCACTGCGCGGCACCATGAAGACCACGCTCAAGGCTTCTGGCGTGTCCGGTTATCTGTGGGAAGGCGACAACACGATCAACGGTTATCGCGCGATGGTGTCCAACCAGATCCCGGCGGGCAAGATCGTTTATGGCAACTGGGCTGACCTGATCGTCGGTATGTGGGGCGCTCTGGACATCACGACCGACATCTACACCGGCAGCACCTCCGGCACCGTCCGTGTCGTGGCCCTGCAAGATGTGGATGTGGCCGTGCGTCACGCCGCCAGCTTCTCGATTGGTGCATGATGATCGTTCGCATCGTGTCCGGTGTCGTGACCTCGCGTGGCATTAGCCATGCAGGGGCGGCTGTCGATCTGCCCGAGGTCGAGGCCGCCATGCTCATTCGCATGGGTCGCGCCGCGCTTCTGGTGGACGAAGCACCGGCCCCGCAGCATCGTGAGGATTCCCTCCCGGTCTCGCGGCGTACACGGAAAAAGGCGGACTGAAAATGGCCTTCACCGAGGATCTTGATCCCTTCTTGCACGACTTTGGCGTAACGGCAACTCTTGCCGGCGGCGCTACGGTCGCGGGGATCTTCGATGCCGCCTCGGTGGACATCTTCAATGCCGCCAGCGTCGGGCCGGTCTTTATGGCCGCAACAGCAGGCGTTTCAGCCCTTGCCTACGGGAGCAGCATCACCATTTCGGGCACGGCTTATGTCGTGCGCCAGAATGATCCCGACGGCACCGGCATGACGCGCCTGACCTTGGAGCGGACATGAGTCACGGACGGACGCAGATCAGGGTGGCCTTGGCCGCCGCACTCACTGGCCTCACCACCACGGGCAGCCGGGTATTTGTGAACCGAATCCACCCGGTCACCGATGCCGAACTGCCCTGTTTGGTGATCTCCACCGACTCCGAACAGGTGCAGCACGCCACTGTCCGCGCCCCTCGCGCTCAGGATCGGCAAATCACCGCCACCGTGCGCGTCTTGGCACGGGCGACGGCCTCGCTCGACACCACGCTCGACACCTCCCTGTCCGAAATCGAAACGGCCATCCTCGCCAACCGCACCCTGGGCGGCTTGGCGCGGGACAGCCGAATCGACCGCATCGAAGTCAATCTTGACGATGGCGCGGAGAAACCGACCGGGCAAGGCACAGTCTCCATCTTGATCGACTGGGTGGCCGCAGAGGGCAGCCCAGACACCCCACTTTGAAAAGGAAAACATCATGGCAAATCATACTGGCGTAGAAGGCACCGTTAAGGTTGGCACGAACTTTATTCAAGAGTTACGCAGCTTTAGCTACAAAGAAAGCGCTGACATAATCGAATGCACCACGATTAACGACACATCCAAGCGCTATAAATCGGGTATTAAGTCCTGGGATGGTGAATTTTCGTGCTTTTTTGACGAAAACGACACCACCGGACAGGGCGCACTGGTGATTGGTGCAGTGGTTTCGTTAAAAATGTATCCGGAGGGCGCGTCATCGGGCGATGTATATCGCTACGGTGACGCCCACATCGTCAATGTTAGCGTTTCCATACCGACCGGCGGAATGATCGAGAGGTCGTACACGGTCACGGGCGATGGCGAGCTGTTTACCAGTACGGAGGCATAACATGGCCAACCCGATTATCGACCGCGCCCGCGCCCATTACGCCGCGCACGGCACGCAGTCTATGGAAGTCCCCGAGTGGGGCGACGATGCGCCGCTGATGGTGTATTGGACACCCATTACCCTGTCCGAGCGGCAGAAGATCGCCAATCGTGCCAAGGATGGCCAATCTCAGGACGCTATGGCCTATGCCGTGATCCTCAAGGCGCGTGATGCCAAGGGTGATCCGCTGTTTACCCTGGAAGACAAGCATGCGCTTATCCACGGGGTGGACGCGACCGTCGTTGATCGCATCGCCGCCGCGATGTTGGCCGCGCCGACGGTTGAGGAAGCCGAAAAAAACTAGCCAGCGATCCAGAACTGGCCGCCATGTACGCACTCGCCGAGGTGCTCTGCAAAACCCTAGGCGAGCTGGGCGAGATGCCCTATGGCGAATTCATGGGCTGGGTCGCCCACTTTAGACGGAAAGAACGGGACAAAAGATGAGCGCCGCGCATGACATCCTGATCCGCTTGATGGCCGATTCGTCCGGCCTCATCACCGGCATGAGTAAGGCCACCAGCGCAATGTCGGGCTTCGAGTCACGAGTCTCGAAAGTCACCAACTTGGTGGGCGGCCTATCAGCAGGCCTCGGCGCGATTGGCCTGACCTCATTTGTCACGCAGTCGATAAATGCCGCCGATTCGCTGCACGACTTGGCACAAAAAACAGGAAGCAGCGTTGAGGAGCTGTCCGCGTTGCGCCTGATTGCAGATCAGAATGGCACCTCGTTAGAGGGTGTGGCCAAGGGATTTAAGGCGCTTGCGAAAAACCAACTAGAAGCCGCTGGCGGTAGCAAAGAGATGGCCGGTCTGCTTGGGTCGTTCGGCGTAACCGGCGATAACGCGCTGCAAGCATTGGTAAAAATATCTGACCAATTTGCCGCAATGCCGGACGGGATGCAGAAGGCTGCGTTGGCCCAGAAACTGTTTGGCAAAGCCGGTTCGGATTTAATCCCGATCCTGAATCTTGGTAGCGAAGAATTAAAAAAACAGATCGACTGGGCGCAGAAACACGCAGCCATAACGACAGCAGACGCAGACCGGGCGGATGCTCTAGGGGATAAAATCGCGGAGATGAAGGCGAAAGCCTCAGCCACAGTTATGGCAGGTGCCGCCGGGCCGCTCGACGCGATCATTAGCGGATTAAATTCCGTGCTTGGGTGGGCCGACGAACATCCAGAACTCGCCTCATGGCTGGCCATGGGCGCATTTGGAGTGGCCGCCGCTGGCGTCGCCGCAGGGGGTGCAGTAATGGCCATCAGCGCCATCTCCACCGCCGTTGGTTTGTTGATCCCTGTCCTCACTGGATTGGCTGCGTTCCTTGTCGCCAATCCGATTGTCGCGGCGCTGTTGGGCGTCGCTGCCGTTGGTGTGGCGATCTATAAAAACTGGGACGCAATCACGGGCGCATTCAGCAAAGGCGTTGCCGCCATCCGCGCCACAGTCAAAGACTGGTATAAGGTCGGCGAGGACATCATAAACGGCCTATGGCAAGGCATACAGGCCACGATGCGCAAACCGTTAGACGCCATCGGAGAACTCGCCAAAAAACTCCCGTCGTGGGCCAAAGACCTGCTGGGTATTAAATCGCCCTCCAAGGTATTCGAGGAGATTGGCGAGAATATTGGCGATGGCTTGGTGCGTGGCATCGCCGGATCCACAGCCGATGCCAAAACCGCCGCCACCGCATTGGTCGAGGCTGTCATTGTCGAGCCGTCTGGGATGCCGCGCACCGCTGGGGGAAAGTTCAAGACCGCCGCAGACGCCGCAGCCCAAGGCACAGGCGCAGCCGGTGGCATCGCGGAATATGTGGCCAGCATCAAGACGGCAAACGATGCGATTAAAGATATGACCGTTCGCGCCTTCCAGGGCATGGAGGATGCGTTAGTCAAATTCGTCACCACCGGCAAGCTTGACTTCAAGTCTCTCGCCAACTCCATCATCGCTGACATGGTGCGGATGCAGATTCAGCAGAGCATCACCAAGCCGCTGGCCTCAGCCGGAAGCGCGTTCTTCGCCAGCATGTTCGGCAGCGCCAAGGGCAATGTGTTCTCTGGGCCGGGCATCTCGGCCTATTCCGGGCAGGTCGTCAGCAAGCCCACCGTGTTTCCGTTTGCAAAAGGCGTGGGTCTGATGGGCGAGGCAGGCGCTGAGGCGATTATGCCGCTGACCCGCACGGCATCCGGAGAACTTGGAGTCAAAGCCGAAGCCGGCAGCGGTGATGTGGTCAATATAAACTTCACGGTAAACGCCATCGACACACAATCGGCACTGGGAATCATCATGCAACACAAGTCGGCCATCGTCGGCATCGTCCAGGGTGCGTTCAACAAGGCGGGGCGTAGTGCCCCGATGCTGGCATGAGTGGCACTTATCCAGCCTCACCCGCACCGGCCAGCATCAGCCGGACATCGTTCACACCGACGATGATCTCGGTCGCGCATTCGCTCAAGCGGCAGGTGCGGACACGCGGATCACAGCAATGGTCGTTTGCCCTGAAATACGCGCCCATGCGCCGCGCCATACTCGCGCCGCTGGAGGCCTTCCTGGCTGCCCAGCGCGGGCAGTATTCCACATTCCTGTTCGTGCCGCCGATTCTCGGCTCCACCTCAGGATCGGCAACCGGGACGGTGACGATCGATGGCGTCCATGCCGCCGGGGTGAACAGCATCGCCATTCTGGGCCTGACGGGGACGCTCAAGGCCGGTGACATGATCAAATTTGCCGGACATTCAAAGGTCTATTTCCTGACGGCGGACGCTACCACGACGATGACCATCGAGCCGCCCCTGCTCTCCGCGCTGACCACGGGTGAGGCCGTGAGCTATAACAGCGTCCCTGTGACCTGTGCGCTGGCCTCCGATACGCTGACCATGACACTCAACCCGGCCAATCTGACGGACGGGTTCGAGGTCAACCTGGTTGAGGTGCTGTAATGGATCGCTCCGCCTCCGCCGCCGTTCTGACCGAGATCGCCGCGTCCGCATGCCGTCCGGTTCACCTGCTCAAGATCACCTTCGATTCCGGCCCGGTCTATATGACGGACGCCTATCGGACGATTACATGGGACGGTCAATCCTGGGTGGCCATGGGCCACTTCCTATCGTTTTCCGACATCGAGGAATCGGGCGGCATCGAGGTCTCATCCTGCACGGTCGGCCTGTCCGGCGTCGACCAGACCTACATTTCCATTTTTCTCAACAACGACTTCATCGACCGCGAGGTCAGCATCTGGAAGGCATTCCTCGATGCGTCGATGAGCGTGATTTCCAACCCGCTCCTGATCTTCAATGGCCGCATCAACCGGCCAGGCATTACGGAAGACCCGGACGGCGGGAGCTGTACGCTCGCCGTCGAGGTGGCATCGAACTGGGTCGATTTCCAGCGCATTCCGGGGCGGCATACCAATCACACCGAACAGCAAATCTGGTATCCCGGCGACAAGGGGTTTGAATTCGCCAGCGACAAGACCAGTCAGATCAAATGGGGTGCAGCGTGACACCACAACAAGAGATCCGGCTCTATGAATACATCAACGGGCTGGTGGGTGTGCCGTTTGAATATGGCAAAAACGACTGCCCGTTACTGGCGGCGGGTGCGCTGGACTGCATGGATGGCGGCGCTCGGCGATCAGAGATGGCCGGCCTCTGGCATGACCGCGCATCGGCATGGAAGTACATCCGGCGGCATGGGGACATCGACCGTCATCTTGAGGATCACGGCTGCATTGCCGTGGCTGGCGGGCTGGCCTTCGCGCAGGTGGGTGATTTTTTACTGATGAATCGGGAACTGGCTCATGATCGGCGCTGGCACTCGGTGGCCGTGTGCCTGGGCCGCACCGCTGCCGTGATGCACGAAGACCTCGGGCTGGTGAAGATCCGCCTGGATGATCTGCCCACCGTTCACAAGGTGCTGAGATGGCCGTAAGCGCAGTCGCCATTGGCTCCAGCATGGCCGCCACAGCCGTCTTCGAGGCGGCCACAATGGCGGTTGTGGGATCGGCCTTCGCGGTCGAGGTGGCCGCTATTGCCATCGGCGCTGTGGCCGCCATGGGTACGGTCTACGCCATCAACTCGATTGCCACCGCGACCGGGATCATCCCGAAAGCCCCAGATGGTTCAGCAGGGCAGACCGGTAACGAGGCCGCGCGGGGGATGCTGCTGAATACCCAGTCGCCCGTTGCG
>SXRG01000127.1 GCA_005793645.1 Burkholderiales bacterium | reverse complement strand
GATGATCTTGCGACCGGTCAGGCCGGCATCGCCGTGTGGGCCCCCGATCTCGAAACAGCCAGTCGGGTTGACCAGATATTTGATCTCACCCTTGATTAATTCCTTGGGCAGCATGGGTTTGATGATGTCTTCGATCACCGCTTCGTGCAGGGTCTTTTGTTTTTCCGGCGGCGAGAATTCAGGGCTGTGCTGGGTGGACAGCACCACGGTGTCAATGCTGTCGGGCTTGCCATCAACATAACGCAGGGTGACTTGCGATTTGGCATCCGGGCGCAGCCAGGGCAGGCGGCCGTCCTTGCGTACCAAGGCCTGGCGCTCGACAAGACGGTGGGCGAGATAGATCGGTAAGGGCATGAAGGTATCGGTTTCGTCGCAGGCGTAACCAAACATCAGGCCCTGGTCGCCGGCGCCCTGGTTCAGGTAGTCGTCCGAGGCGCGGTCCACGCCCTGGGCGATGTTGGAACTCTGTTGTCCGTAGCAGACTTGCACCGAGCAGCCATCGGCATCGAAACGCAGGTTCGGGTCGGCATAACCGATGCGGCGAATGGTGTCGCGGGCCACAGCGGCGTAATTGACTTGCGCTTTAGTGGTAATCTCGCCGGCCATGATGACCAGACCGGTAGTAACCAAGGTTTCACAGGCGACGCGCGCGGTCGGGTCGTCGGTCAGGATGGCGTCGAGAACGGCATCGGAGATCTGGTCGGCGACCTTGTCCGGATGGCCTTCTGAAACGGATTCAGAGGTAAATAGGTAGGTGTTGCTCATGTTGCGCTCCAAAGCCCCCAAAGGTATGTTCGGCGCGAACGGCTCGGGGGGCTTGCTGAGCGTCGACGCTTTAGCAGTATTTGTATCCCGCCCGCAAGTTGTCTGCATTAACACGGCGGCAATATCATTGTGCACTCTTTTAATGAATGTGGTCAATCTTTGTCCTTGATTTTAAGGTTCTTGTCTTTCTTTCCGTTACCGATTCTGCACGCATTGGGCTTGCTGTTCGGCTGGTTGGCCTTACTGCGCCCGCGTCATGCTGCCTTGCTGCGTGAGAATCTGGATAAGGCGGGCTTGCGGGGTCAGGTTTCTTTGGCGGCGGTCGGTGCCGGCCTAGGCCAGAGTTTGATGGAACTGGTGGCGATCTGGCTGCAACCGCTTGCCACTGTTACTGGTTGGGTGCGTGAGGTTGAGGGTTTGGAGCACCTGCACGCTGTGCATGGAACCGGGAAAGGGGTTGTCTTGCTCTGCCCGCATCAGGCCTGCTGGGAGATTGCCGGCATCTGGTACGGCGCACAGTTCCCGATGACGGCCCTCTACCGCCCCCCAAAACAACCTTGGGTGCATCACCTGATGAAGGCCGGGCGCGAACGCGGGCATATCGTCACCGTTCCACCCGACCGATCCGGTGTAAAGGCGTTGCTGGCCGCGCTGAAGCGTGGTGAGGCGGCATTCATCCTGCCAGACCAGTCAGCTAACTCTGGCGACGGGGTGTGGGCATCGTTTTTCGGTGGTCCGGTATATTTCCCGGTATTGCCCTATCGTCTGGCCGCACTGCCCGACGTAGCTGTACTTCTGGTCGTATGCGAGCGTCTGCCCTGGGGGCGCGGCTACCGGCTGCGATTCGAGCGACTGGATCCCATGCCGAAATCCATCGAGGCCGCCGTCGCTCATACTGCGGCCCGTATGGAGCGGCATATCCGACACAAACCGGCGCATTACCTGTGGAGTTACCGCCTTTTTCGCTTGCATGGCAACGCACCGCCGCCGCCCGACAACCTGTTGGAGGCAGCCGCGTGAGCTGGGGGCTGCGATTCCTGCACGCCTTCCTGCCGTTTTCTGTATTGGCGTGGATCGGTGAGCGGCTGGGCAGTCTGCTGTATTACGCCTCGGCCAGTCGTCGTCGCATTGGGCGTATCAATTTGCGGCTGTGCTTTCCGGAATGGGGCGAGGCCCGTACATGTCAGGTGTTGCGTGCCCATTTTCGTGCCCTCGGCCGGGCCACTCTGCTGGAGACTGTTTCGTGGTGGGGCCGCCGCGCCGAGGTCGAGCGCGTTGTTCGCATTGAGGGCGCGGAGCACCTGACTGCCATCGCCGGCCGGCCAGTGATTCTCCTAGCGCCGCACTTTGTCGGCCTCAATCTAGGCGGTGTTCGGATTACGGCTTGGCTCGCGCCCATCGTCTCGCTCTACGCCAGCATCAAGAACCCGGCCATTAACCGTCTGATGCTGCATGCCCGTACGCGATTTGTTGGTCCTAACGGTGTGGCCTCCGAGATGTATTCGCGCCACGATGGTATCAAGCCGGTGCTGCGTGCCTTGAAAAAAGGCCTGCCATTTTATTATCTGCCGGACATGGACTACGGCCCCAAGGATTCTATCTTTGTGCCCTTCTTCGGCGTGCCAGCCGCTACCATTACCGCCCTGCCGCGGCTGGCCAAGACAGCTGGTGCTGTGGTGCTGCCGTGCGTTACGCGCTGGGAACATGGGCATTATGTGGTGCGACTCTACCCGGCTTGGCAGGGTTTCCCGAGTGACGATGTTGTGACAGACACCCGGCGCATGAATGCTTTCATTGAAGACCGGGTGCGTGAGATGCCGGAGCAATATTTTTGGCTGCACAAACGGTTCAAGACCCGCCCCGAAGGGCAGTCCAGCTTGTATGATTAACGCATGAACTTTCGCAATCCAGACCCCGTGGTCATCCAGGCTTTGTTGGCGCGTGTGAAGACCGTTGCGGTAGTGGGATTGTCGCCTAAACCAGATCGGCCCAGTTTTGGAGTGGCGCGGGCCCTTCAGCGTTTCGGCTACCGTATCGTGCCGGTGCGCCCGGTGACGACCGCGGTGCTGGGCGAGACTTGTTATGCCAATGTGCGTGACATCCCGTTTCCGGTCGATCTGGTGAATGTGTTTCGTTCCCCCGAATTCGTGCCGGCCGTGGTGGAAGACGCCATCGCCATTGGTGTGGCGGCGATTTGGCTACAGGACGGCGTGGTGCACGATGAGGCCGCCTTGCGCGCCCAGGCGGCTGGCCTGACCGTGGTGATGGATCGCTGCATCTATCGTGATTACATGCAGTGGATGTCATGACTCGGCGGCTCAAGTTCACCAAGATGCACGGTCTGGGCAACGATTTCGTTGTGTTTGATGCGATTCGTCAGTGTGTCGAACTGACGCCGGAGCAATGCCGCCTGATTGCCGATCGCCACTTTGGTATTGGCTGCGATCAGATCTTGTTGGTGGAACGACCGTCACAGCCCGATGTTGATTTCCGTTACCGTATCTTCAATGCCGATGGCGGTGAGGTGCAGCAATGTGGCAATGGTGCGCGTTGTTTCGCCCGCTTTGTGTACGACCAAGGATTAACCGACAAACGCACGATCCGCGTCGAAACCGCGAGTGGCATTATAGAGCCGCGTCTGGAGGCGGATGGTATGGTCGCCGTTAACATGGGCCCGCCGCATTTCGTCCCGGCCCGGATCCCTTTTGTCGCCGAGGCCGAGGCGGTCATTTATGTGCTTGATGTGGACGGCGAGCCGATTGAGGTGTCTGTTGTGTCGATGGGCAATCCGCACGCCGTGCGCGTGGTCTGCAATCTGGACGAAGCGCCGGTGCAGTCGTTGGGTGCGCGGATCGAACACCATGCGCGATTCCCTGAGCGGGTGAATGTCGGCTTTATGCAGGTCGTGCATCGTCGCGAGATTCGGTTGAGGGTGTTTGAGCGCGGCAGTGGCGAGACCCTGGCCTGCGGAACCGGTGCGTGTGCGGCAGTCGTGGCGGGAATTCGTCGGGGCTTGCTGGATGCCAGCGTGGTGGTGCATACCCGAGGGGGTGATCTGTCCATACAATGGGCGGGAGAAGGTGATGGAGGCGCGGCGCCGGTCTGGCTGACTGGCCCGGCCGTAACGGTTTTTGAGGGCGAGGTAGATTTATGAATGTTTCCCAGGATCAAGTGGCGCGTTACTTGCAGGATCATCCTGAATTTTTTGCCCAGCGGGGTGACTTGCTGACCCAGTTGACCGTGCCTAATCCGCATGGCGATCAGGTGATCTCGTTGGGGGAGCGGCAGTTGCAGGTCTTACGCGAAAAGTCGCACGCCCTTGAGGGGCGGATGCGCGAAATGATTCGCTATGCTGAGGACAATGATGTGATCGGTGCCAAGGTGTATGCATTGGCCGCAAAATTGAATGCCGCGCGTAATCTGGAAGCTGTCCTGCAGACGGCACACCACGATTTGCGTGAACAGTTTTCGGTGCCGCATGTCGCCCTGCGTATCTGGGGGATGGTGCTGAGCCCGGATCAACCCGAATGTGCGCCGGTCAGTCCGGATTTGGAGCAGCAAGTTGCTGCCTTGGTCAGCCCGCGCTGTGGCGCAGAGGTTCCTGCCGAGGTGCGGGCCTGGTTCGCCGGGGTCGGTGCGAATCTGGGTTCTTTCGCGCTCCTGCCTCTGGGTGGGCCCGAATCGCAGGGCGGGGTGCGTGGCCTTTTGGTGTTGGGGTCGGAAGATGTCCATCGCTTTTACTCCGAGATGGGCTCGTTCTACCTGGACTGGATCGCGCGTCAGTTAAGTGCGGCGATTTCACGCCATTTTTAGCGGTTACCGCTAGCTCGCGACATGCACACTGGTGCACCTACTTTGGCCACGGTAACGGAGGCCTTTCTGATTCAGTTGCGGGCGCGTAGCTACAGCGATCACACGATCGAGGCCTATGCCGAAGACATTGCCCATCTAGCTGCGTTGCTCCCTGGTGTCGCGGTGGATGCGATCCAATCGCATGACATCCGCCGTGCCTTGGCTAGCCTGCATGCGCGGGGAATGGCTGCGAGCAGTCTTGCACGTACCCTGTCCGGTTGGCGTAGCCTGTTCCGCTATCTGTCTCAGCAGCATGGT
>SXRG01000126.1 GCA_005793645.1 Burkholderiales bacterium | reverse complement strand
GCATCAGACCACCCCTTCAAGGCTGGCCGTGGGGGTGTGGCACGCAACGGGCCATAACTGAGACCGATCATGGGCAGAGTGCAGGGCCCGAATCGGGCCATGCCCCGGGATTTCGATCTGCGGCGCGATCTCGAGCAGAGGGACAAGGACAAAGGGGCGTGTATGCATGCGTGGGTGGGGCAGGGTCAGGCCGGGTTCATGCAGGGCTCGCGTGTCATAGAGGAGAAGATCTAGGTCCAAAGTTCGGGGGGCATTGCGAAACAAACGGCGGCGTCCGAAGCGGACCTCTAGTTGGAGCAAGGCCTGAAGCAGGTCGCTGGGGGGCAAATCTGTCCTGACCTCAGCGATGGCATTGATGTAATCGGGTTGGTCTGCATGGCCGGCTGGCGGGCTTTGGTACAGGCTGGAGTGACGCACGAGTTGCGTCCGAGGCAGGCTGCGCAGTTCGCGTAGGGCCCGTTTTATTTGCTGGATGGGGCCGTCATCACCCGCGGCATCGCCCAGATTGCTGCCGAGTGCGATATAGGCGGTGATCCCGGGTGGGGTGGGGTGCACAGCCCCATCACTCACGACGGCTGTCCTCCCTCGGTTGTGTCGTGAGTCGACCGTTTTGGACCGCGATTCCTGCGGCGGCGCGTGCGGCGTTCACCCGTGGTGGGCAACAGCATGGCGTTGCGAGTGGAATCGTCGGCCGCCTCGAAGCGATCCCACCAGTCGGCCAGTTCGGCTGCCGTCGCGTCGGCACCGTGGCCGCGCAGCAGGAGGAAATCGTAACCAGCCCGCCAGCGTGGGTGATCTAGGAGGCGGAAAGGGCGTGCGCCATTGCGTTGTTCAAAGCGGGGTTGAAGCGCCCAGATCTCCTTGATTGTGCCGTCGAGTCGGCGCGGGAAGGCGAGTTGTTTACGCTGCCGTTCCAAGGTTTCATCCATGATGTCATACATGGTGGCGTTGTCAGGAAGGCCTTCCAAGGCATTCCGGAAAGCGAACCATAGCAGGCCGGCCAACATGAAGGCAGGCGATGCCGAGCGCCCTTCGCGTACCCGCAGGTCAGTATCGTGCAGGACTGCATGGATGAAGGGCTTGTGGATCGGGTCATCAAGCACGGTATCGAGAATTGGCAGGATGCCGTGATGCAAACCTTCGGCACGCAATTGATGGACGCCGCGCTCGGCATGTCCTGACAAGAGCAGTTTCATCATCTCGTCGTAGAGTCGGGCCGACGGGATGCGCTTCAGCATGGGGGCTAGTTCGGCGATGGGCGCGCGGGTGGCAACATCGATATGAAAGTCGAGTTTGGCTGAGAAACGGGCGGCACGCAGCATCCGCACAGGATCTTCACGGAACCGGGTCTTGGGATCGCCAATCATGCGCAGGACGCGCTTTTGCGCATCTGCCACGCCCTCGTGATAGTCCCAGACAGTCTCGTCGTGCGGGTCGTAATAGAGGGCGTTAACGGTGAAATCGCGTCGCGCGGCATCCTCCATCTGGGTGCCAAATACATTGTCGCGCAGGATCAACCCATCTGCGGCCGTTTGGCGCAGGCCTTCGTCCTCGGGTGTCTCACCTGCGCTGTCCTGACTGGCGCGGAAGGTGGTTACCTCGATGGTGTCAGCCCCGCAATAAACATGCACGATCTGAAAGCGGCGGCCGATGGAACGGGCGCGCCGGAACAGGGCCTGGATCTGGTCGGGGGTCGCGTTGGTGGCGATATCGAAGTCTTTAGGGGTTTTCTTTAGCAGCAGGTCGCGCACGGCGCCACCCACAACGAAGGCGGCAAAACCCTCGGCGCGCAGGGTACGCGTGATCTTGAGGGCGCAAGGATGGATCTGCTCTCGGTGGATGCCATGCTGGGATACTGGGATGATGCGGGGCACCGTCGATGCTCTTCGCCCAAAGATCTTTCGGATCAGGCGTTGGATCATGCGGAAAGACCGGAACGGTTATTCACGGCAAGGGCCTGTGGGGTACAAGGCGCGTGGGGACGGTGGAGTATTTGACTGATCATAAGGCTGCGTGATTATACAGGGTTGCCGCCGAGGTGGCGTCTTGGCACGGCGTATTCTCTGGGCGTTGTCACAGAATGCGCAATGAACGGGGTACAGAATGGTGCTTGCTCATGACGCAGGGCGGCGATAAAGTAGCCGGCATCTGCGCTCATATTTAAGGAAATTGTGTGATTGCCATTATAGAAGCGGCCGGTTGGCCCATTTGGCCGTTGATTATTGCCTCGGTGGTCTCCCTGGGTATTATTTTCGATCGGGCCTGGTCGTTGCGTGCCGAGCGTGTCCTTCCAGCCGACCTGTTGTCGCGCACAATGGCAGCGTTGAAGGCCGGAACGCCCGTCCCCGAGGATACCTGTCCATTAGGCCGGGTCTTGGCAGCCGGGATCAGCAGCCTGAGTGTGAGTCGTGAACTCATGAAGGAATCGCTGGAAGAGACCGGTCGCGCCGTGGCTCATGACCTGTCGCGCTATCTCACCACCCTGGGCACGATTGCTTCGGTCTCTCCGCTGCTCGGCTTGCTGGGTACCGTGATCGGCATGGTCGAGATTTTTGGTTCACAGACGCCTACGGGCGGTAATCCGGCAGTATTGGCGCATGGCATCTCGGTGGCGCTGTACAACACCGCCTTCGGTCTCATCGTTGCCATTCCGAGCATGATTGCTTATCGGCATTTTCGCGGCAAGGTCGAGGGCCTGTTGATCGAAATGGAGCAGCAGGCCGTGAAATTGGTGGAGATCGTACATGGAGAACGGTCGTGAATTTTCGGCGCGGCGGGGTTGTTAACGACCCAGAGATCAATTTGATCCCGCTCATTGATGTCTTGCTTGTCATCCTCATTTTTTTGATGGTGACCACGACTTACGCCCGTTTTTCCGAGTTGCAGATCAATCTTCCGGAGGCCAAAGGCGATTCGGCCCGTGACGAGCCTAAGCGCTTGGATATTGGTGTGGATGCGCAAGGTGGCTATAGCCTCAACAACACGCGGTTGTCCCAGACGGCTGTGCAGGACCTGACCACGGTCCTCAAGTCGGCAGCGGCAAATGCCCCGGATTCGGTTGTTATTATCAATGCCGATGCGCGGGCGACGCACCAGTCCGTCATCCGCGTTATGGATGCGGCGCGGCGTGCGGGGCTGACGCGGGTGACCTTTGTGACCAAGAGCAGCGGTGAGTGATGCGATTGGCGTAGACGGCGCGACTTCAGCCCTGGTGGAGTGCTGGTATCCACGCACGGGGCGACGCGGATTTTCTCTGCGTTGTGGTGCACTGGCCCTGTGTTTAGCCCCCTTGGCGGGGATTTTTTCCCTGATTTCCGCACTGCGTACCCGTTTGTATCGGTACGGTATTCTGCGTACGGTTCGACTGCCCGTGCCAGTGATTGTGGTGGGCAATATCACGGCGGGCGGTACCGGCAAGACACCGCTGACCCTTTGGTTGGCGCAGACCTTGCGGGTGGCGGGTTGGCATCCGGGGATCGTGAGCCGTGGCTATGGTGGGCAAGGGCGCGGTGTGCGTCCGGTCGTGCTGGAAAGTGTCGCCGATCAAGTGGGCGATGAACCGATTTTGCTGGCGCGTCAGAGTGCGTGTCCAGTCTGGGTGGGTGCTCGGCGTGCGGAGGTTGGGCAGGCCTTGCTGGCGGCGCATCCCGAGGTGGATGTACTCCTCTTGGATGATGGTCTGCAGCATATGGCCTTGGAACGCGACATTGAGATCGCCGTGATCGACGGCGCACGCGGCTTCGGTAATGGTCATCGGCTTCCATGGGGACCGTTGCGTGAAGGTGTGTGGAGACTTGATACCGTGTCGGCGGTGGTGATCAATGGCCCTGTCAACACAGAAACACGCAGCGCGCTGAACCCTGCGGCCCCCATTTATATGATGCATTTGCAGGCGGGAGTGTTGCGCAATTTGCGTGATCCGACCCGTATCGGCACGCTTGACGATTTTATCGGTCGGCCCGTGGCCGCGCTGGCGGGTATCGGTCATCCACAGCGCTTCTTTGATCAGTTGACTCGGTTGGGTCTGACGCCGGTGCCTTATGCCTTTCCGGATCATCACCGTTTTGTGGCGGCTGACTTACCGCCCGGGCAGGTCATTATGACGACGAAAGATGCCGTTAAATGCGAGGCCTTTGCGCATTCAGAATGCTGGGTTCTGGAGGTTGACGCCGTGGTTGAAGACGGGCTACAAGATTGCATCCTGAAGAGGCTTGGTTTGAACAAATAAAAGACAGGCTATTTAGCCCAGCCTCCGATGGCGGCTTGCGGCAATCGACTCAACGGGATCAAGTCCCTAAACTGCTGTAAATCGGCTGACTACGGCGGTCGCGGAAATTCGGACAGTCGGATCAGCTAGGCTGATCGACTAAAAAGAATGTAACAATGAGAAACACGCGTAAGCCACATAGCGCAGAATTCGAGGCGCAAGAACCTCAAAATCGGGGACAGACCCCAATGTCAAAAAAAGACATGGAGAAACAAAAATGAAACCTCTGTATCTCATTTTATTGTGCTGTGTCACCGCCTCAGCACTCTTGACCAGTACGCAAACGGCACAAGCGGGATCGTTTGACCTGCAGAAAGATCAGCAAGCCGTAGCCCAGGTCCGCAAGGCCGCCGAGCAGGGAAATGCCAAAGCGCAGTTCAACCTTGGGTGGATATACGCCGAAGGCCAGGGCGTGCCGCAGGATTACAAACAAGCCGTTGCCTGGTACCGCAAGGCCGCCAAGCAGGGAAATGCCGAGGCGCAGTTAAGACTCGGGGCGATGTACGCCACCGGTCAAGGCGTCCAGCAGGACGATAGACAAGCCGTGGCCTGGTTCCGCAAGGCTGCCGAGCAGGGAGATGTCAAGGCGCAGTTCAGCCTCGGAGTGATGTATACCAACGGCAGTGGCGTGCCGCAGGACGATAGACAAGCCGTGGCCTGGTACCACAAGGCCGCCGAGCAGGGATATGCCACCGCGCAGAACAATCTCGGAGTGATGTACGCCAAAGGTCGTGGCGTGCCGCAGGACGATAGACAAGCCGTTGCCTGGTACCGCAAGGCCGCCGAACAGGGATATGCCACCGCGCAGTTCAACCTCGGAGTGATGTACGACAACGGCCAGGGCGTACCGCAGGATTATAAACAAGCCGTGGCCTGGTACCGCAAGGCCGCCGAACAGGGACAGGCTGACGCGCAGAACACTCTCGGAGTGATGTACGAGAAAGGTCGTGGCGTGCCACAGGACGATAGACAAGCCGTGGCCTGGTACCGCAAGGCCGCCGAGCAGGGATATGCCCACGCGCAGGCCCTTCTCGGGGTGATGTACGACAAAGGCCAAGGTGTGCCGCAGGATTACAAACAAGCCGTGGCCTGGTACCGCAAGGCCGCCAAGCAGGGAGATGCCGACGCGCAGTACAACCTCGGGTTGATGTACGCCAACGGCCAGGGCGTGCCGCAAGACTATAAACAAGCCGTGGCCTGGTTCCGCAAGGCCGCCGCGCAGGGCCTGGCCGGCGCGCAGGACAGCCTCGGAGCGAAGTACGAGCAAGGCAG
>SXRG01000020.1 GCA_005793645.1 Burkholderiales bacterium | reverse complement strand
GCGCATCGGCTTCGGCTCCAAGGCGGTGGTAACGGGCGATGTCACACAGATCGACCTGCAACGCGGGCAAAAAAGCGGCCTGATAGAGGCCGCCGAAGTGCTCTCCGAGGTGCGCGGCATTGCATTTACTCACTTCAAAAACGACGATGTAGTGCGACACCCGCTGGTGGCGCGCATCATCGATGCCTACGACGCACACAAGGCGACGGGGAAACCATGACACGCTCGCTTGAGCTCGCAATCCAGATTGCCAACCGCACCGACGGCATCCCGACACGAGCACAACTACGCCGCTGGGCCAAGGCCGCCCAACAGGACGAGATGGCACTGACCTTACGCATTACCGATGCGACCGAAGCGCAACAACTTAACCGCGACTATCGCGGCAAGGATTACGCCACCAATGTCCTCACCTTCGTTTACGACACCTCACCCGCCAACGGTGATGTCGTCCTCTGTGCGCCCGTTGTCGCCCGTGAGGCCGCCGAACAAGGCAAGAGCCTCGAGGCTCACTATGCACACCTAGTCATCCATGGAGTCTTGCACCTGCAAGGCTACGATCACGAACATAAAAGTGAGGCTATAACCATGGAGTCAGTGGAACGCTTTATTATGCAACATCTGGGCTATCCAGACCCCTACGAAAATGGAAGACGACAGTCAAAAACCTAGCCTGCTACAGACCCTGACGGCTTGGCTCACGCCCGAGCCGGACACCCGCGACGAACTGCTCGGTCTGCTACATGCAGCCTATAACAACAACCTGCTGGATGCCGATGCGCTATCCATGATCGAAGGGGTCATGCAGGTCTCCGAGAAGCAGGTGCGCGAGATCATGATCCCGCGAGCGCAAATGGATGTCATCGACATCAACGATTCGCGCGAAACAATCCTCCCCTTCGTCATCGAGACCGCCCATTCGCGTTTCCCTGCCGTCGATGGCGACCGCGACACCGTGATCGGCATCCTGCTCGCCAAGGATCTGCTTCGCCTCTATACGGATAAAGAGATCGATCTACGCGACACCCTGCGTCCGGTCGTTTTTGTGCCCGAATCCAAGCGACTCAATGTCCTGTTACGCGAATTCCGCGCCTCGCGTAATCACATCGCCATCGTGGTCGATGAATACGGCGGTATAGCGGGCCTGGTCACCATCGAAGATGTGCTGGAACAGATCGTCGGCGACATCGAAGACGAATACGACTACGACGAAGACGCCGACAACATCATTGCCGAACACGCCAATATCTGGCGCGTCAAGGCACAGACCGAAATCGCCGACCTCAACACGACCCTCGGCACGCACTTCAACGACAGCGAATACGACACCGTGGGCGGCCTTGTTTCCCATGCCTTCGGCCGCCTGCCCAAGCGCGGCGAGCAGATCGAAATCGAAGGCGTACGCTTCCATGTCCTCAGTGCTGACAGCCGCAGAATACACACCCTGCGCGTAGAGTGGCCACTCACTTAGCAGGGAATTGTGTCCGCCGTAAGTAGGCCTTGCCAATTACTGGCCTAGGGGTTATTTTCAACCCATTCAATGTCTAATGGCCCTCAAAGATGATCCCTGCTTGGCTAACCTTCCTCACCGCCCAAGGCGCGCAGACGGACGCGCAAGGCGCCCTCCATTTTGGCTCTGTGGCCGAAGAGGGGGTAGCGGCGAATCGCGGCTTGGTCCTTGCGGATCTGTCCCATTTCGGCCTGATCGCCTTCAACGGCGAAGACACCCTGGCCTTCCTGCAAGGCCAGATCACCAATGACTTGCGTGACCAAGGACTGCATCAGGCCGTTTTCGCCGGTTATTGCAATGCCAAGGGACGCTTACAGGCCAATTTTCTGGTCCTGCGCCAGGCCGATGACTATCTGTTACTGCTCCCGGACAGCCTGCGCGAGACACTGCAAAAACGCCTCTCCATGTTTATCTTGCGCAGCAAGACCCGAGCACGGGATGCCAGTGCCGAATGGGTGCGTCTGGGGCTATCCGGCCCGGGGGCGCGCGCCTTGCTGACCCGCGCATGGGGTAATGCCCCTACCGCCGGACTGGGCGTCTTGCAACACAGCGACGGTCTGGCCATCGGACTGGCCGAGGAACGCTTCGACCTCTTGGTCCGCCCGGAGGCCGCGCCCACCCTCTGGCACACCCTCTGCGCCGAGGCGCGACCCATCGGCCACACGGCCTGGGATGCCTTGCTGGTCAATGCCGGCATCCCCACCCTCCTGCCAGCGACCTTCGAGGCCTTTACACCCCAAATGGTCAACATGGAGGTCCTGCACGGGGTCAGTTTCAACAAGGGCTGTTATCCTGGGCAGGAGGTCGTCGCTCGTACGCAATACCTCGGAAAGGTCAAGCGACGCATGTTTCTCGCCCATGTCGACTCAGTTGCTGCACCCGGCACCCATCTGTTTAGTAGTGCCGTTCCGGATCAGGGTTGCGGCACGATCGTCAATGTAGCGCCGACAGCCGCCGGGGGCTACGATTGTCTCGCCGTCGTGCGACTGGATGCCTGGGAGTCCGGCAACATCCACCTCGGTGACCGCCAGGGCCCGCTCCTGAGCGCCCGTCCACAACCCTATACGCTTCCGGAGTAAAGCCCCATGACCGTCCCTGGCGAACGCCGCACCCAGATCCTGCAGGCCTTGGCCGCAATGCTTGAAGCCCCTGAGGCCGAGAAGGTCACCACCGCGGCCCTGGCCGCACGCCTGCAGTGCTCCGAGGCCGCGCTCTACCGCCACTTCGCCAGCAAGGCCCGAATGTACGAAGGCCTGATCGAATTCATCGAATCCACCCTATTCTCACTCATCACCCGCATTGGTACGGAAGAACGTCAGGGGCTCATCCAGGCGCGCAGCATCGTCCAACTCCTGCTTGGCTTTGCCGAACGCAACCGGGGTATGACCCGCGTCCTCACCGGCGAGGCGCTGGTGCACGAAAACGAACGCCTGATGACGCGCATGAACCAGATGTTCGATCGCCTTGAGGCCACCCTCAAGCAAGCGCTGCGCATTGCCGCCTCTCAGGGCAGCCTGCCCGCCAGCCTGGACAGTGCGGCTGCCGCCAACCTACTCATGGCTTGGGTACTGGGCCGCTGGCAGCAATTCACACGCAGCGGATTCCGCCAGTCACCGCTCACCGCGTGGGAAGCCCAGTGGCAGATTGTCGGTCGCGGCCTGATCCAACCGGCCGCCTGATCATCCTCAACCGGCCGTCAGCCGCCGCAGACCGGACAGTTGAGGTCGCGCCGAATGCGCACCTCGCGCCACTCAGCATCGAGAGCATTGAACAACACGAGCCGGCCGGATAACGGTGTGCCGATCCCCATCAGAACCTTTAACGCCTCGGCCGCTTGCACACTCCCGATGATGCCCACCAGCGGCGCAAATACGCCAAACTCGGAACACCGCATCGCCTCGTCTTCGCCACCTTCCGGAAAAAGGCAGGCGTAGCAGGGGGCCTCGCCATCGCCTGGGGTTGCAAAGACACTAACCTGGCCATCAAAACGCACCGCCGCACCGGACACCAGGGGTCGAACTTCCGCCACACAGGCACGGTTAATGGCGTAGCGGGTCTGAAAATTATCGGTGCAATCGAGAACCACATCGGCCTCTGCGACCCGTTCCAGCAAGGCCGACCCGGAGAGCCGCTGCGGAATGACCTCAACTTCGATCTCCGGATTCATGGCCCGCAAACGCTGCGCCGCAGATTCGGCCTTGTTAGTTCCCAGACTAGCTTGAGCATGCACAATCTGGCGCTGCAGATTGGTGAGGTCAACCGTATCGTCGTCCGCAATCAGGAGCCGACCAACGCCCGAGGCGGCCAAATACAGTGCAACAGGCGAGCCCAAACCGCCCGCACCGACGATCAGCGCCGTCGCTGCCTGAAGACGCTTCTGACCTGCGATACCTATCTCATTAAGGAGCAGATGGCGCGAATAACGCAGCAAGCGCGTATCACTCAAGCCATCGCTTAACCCATCGCCCAGAGAGACCTCTGCCCGACAGGTCGGGCTATCGGTATTGTCGCCACTCATCTTTGGGCGTGTCGTCGTGGTCGCCGTGTGGTCGCTTGCCCCAGCCCTCAACATGGGCTTGATAATTCTTGGTCTGCGCATCAGGTACGCGCAAGCTTTCCCGCTGAACACGCTCGACGTAGTAAATGAGGGCGCGCTTGAGCTTTAGCAACAGCGAGGTGCCAAGATGAAAACCTTGCGCCACCAAACCGGCCTCCAGGGCTTGTAGCGTGTATTCCTGTATGCAGTATCGCACCTCAATACCCAGAGGACCACACACACGAGCCGTCAGGTGGGGCAGACCTTCCAGCAAGGGCAAGGCCCGCTCGACCTGGTCAGGAGGTGTGGCATGGAAAATAATCTCGCGGCGTTTCTGGATATAGCAGGGGGTCGGCATCGCATCACCGGTCAGAATGGGCTCACGGGCGCAAAAGGCTCAGGCCCTTGAGCAGGGTGATTGCCTGAACGAACTGCAAGTCCTTGGTCGAGGCCATCGTGTCTTCAGGCCGTGCCATGCTCGCCTCATCCGGAGCCGGTTTATCCACCGATTTATCTGTTGGTTTATCTGTCGCTTTGGGCTTTGCCGGCTTGCCAGCCGGTTTACCCTCGCCCGCCAGATGATGCTCAAGATCGGCCTCGCGCACTTCGCTCCGACCGTTCGTCTCGCTACTGATCTTGCCCTCTTCGACCACGATATCCGGCTCGATCCCCTTGGCCTGGATAGAACGGCCATTCGGGGTGTAGTAACGCGAAGTCGTCAACTTGATTGCTGTCCCATTATTCAGGGGCAAGACCGTTTGCACCGAGCCCTTACCAAAGGTCTGGGTGCCCATGATCACGGCGCGCTTGTGATCCTGCAAGGCCCCCGCCACGATTTCAGAAGCCGATGCAGAGCCCCCATTGACCAGCACCACGATAGGCAAGGTGCGCGCCCAAGCCGGGAGCGTCTTCAGGTAATCCGACTCCCCAGAACGCAAGTAATCTTCACGAGCATTAACTAGGCGCATCTTGGCGTCCTCGGTTCGCCCGTCGGTATAGACCACCAGATCCTTCGGCTTAAGGAAAGCCCCGGCCACGCCCACAGCGGCATTGAGCAGGCCACCCGGATCATTGCGCAGATCCAGCACCAGGCCCTTCAACGGCGCTTTGTTCTGTGCCTCAAGGTCCTTCAAGGCCGCGACCAGGTTTTCGCCCGTACGCTCCTGGAACTGGGTGATGCGCACATAACCAAAACCGGGCTCAGGCAGCTTATGCTTAACGCTCTTGATCTTGATTACAGCTCGGGTGATGGTCATCACCAGCGGCTTGCTTTGACCTTTGCGTAACACCGTCAGGACGATGTCAGACCCCACCTTGCCACGCATACGCTTGACCGCATCGTTGAGGGACATCCCCTTTACCGGCGTATCGTCGAGCTTGATGATAAGGTCACCCGACTTGATGCCGACCCGATAGGCGGGCGTATCTTCAATCGGGGACACAACCTTGATAAAGCCGTCTTCCATGCCGACCTCAATGCCAAGGCCGCCAAATTCGCCTTGGGTATCAATCTGCATACCCTTGTAGGCCTCGGCATCCAAATACGCAGAGTGCGGATCAAGGCCCGATAACATACCGTTGATGGCCTCGGTGATGAGCTTCTTGTCCTCAACCGGCTCGACATAGTCGTTCTTGATACGACCAAAGATCTCGGTAAAGGCACGCAAGTCCTCAATGGGCAACGGATCCTGTCCGCGTATCGCCTGGGCCGGATAATTCAGGGCGACCGCACCACCTGCGAGCACGCCGACCAAGACGAGTCCCAACGATTTCAATTTACCCGACATACCCATGGCCCCTTGATAGCCCGCACTTACAGATTAACGGCCCCCAGATTTGGCCACCGATCCACCCACCCAACTCAGGGGATCAAATGGTCTGCTCTGATGGCGCAATTCAAAATAGAGGCCCGGTCGTTCATGCCCACCGGTGTTACCTACGCTGGCAATCACATCGCCCGCCCGCACGGCCTCACCCGGTTGTTTATACAGACTTTCGTTATTGCTGTACAGGCTCAGGTAATCTTCGCCATGGTCCAAAATGATCAGGTTACCAAAGCCGCGCAACCAGTCCGCAAAAACCACTCGACCTGTCGCCACCGCATGCACGGCTTGCCCTGCAGCCGACTGAATGAACAACCCCTTCCAGGCCGGGCCTCCTCCCTCGCGTGCGCTGCCAAACCGGGCCACGATCTCGCCTGACAGCGGCAGAGCCAAACGACCTCGCAAAAGGGTAAAACCCAAGTTAGCCAAGCGCGCATCGGCCACCGACCCGACTATCTGCCCTGAAGACGACTTGCCTGCTGAAGGTTTTCCAGGCTGCGCCGCTGCGCTGCGTGCACGCAACTTGATCAACTGCTGAACTAGGCGGGTTAAGCGCTGCTCATCACGCACCAGGGTACCGATCTCCTTCTTTTGCGCGCGAATCTGTTCAGACAGACGCGCCAGCATCGACTGCCGCGTCTGGCGTTCCGTTTCGAGCTTTTTCTTCTCGTCCATCTGTCCGGAACGCAGCGTGGCCAGGTGTTTCTTGCTCTCGTTGACCTTGTCCTCCAGCGCTGCCAGCTGATGCAGAGTCTGGCCATGGACGCGAATCAAGTCCGCACGCGCACGCGCCACATAACCCGCATAGCCCAATTGTCGGGCCACCGCCGCCGGGTTTTCGCCGTTCAGCGCCAGCCGGGCGGCATCACTTCCCCCGCGCTCATAGCGTTGGCGCACCAACAGGGCCAAACGCTCCTGTTGCTCTTCAACCTGAGCCTTGACGAGACGGATGCGCACATCAAGCCGATTAAGCTCGCGACCCTGTGCCACCACCTGAAAATCCAGATCACGCAAGCTGCGCTGCACATTGGAAATATTGCGCTCGGAATCGCGTAAGGCATCGGCCGCCTCATTGCGATCCGTCGTCGCCTGCTCAACCTCACGACGCAATTGCTCAATACGATCACGCAGCGCATTCAGTTCCTGGCGCTTCTCGCCGGCCCTGTCAGTTAGCTTCTCCGTGGCCGCACCGGCCAATCCGACCAGTTGCGCCCAACACAGCAGACCAATCAGGGCGTACCAACGCACTCAGCACGCGCCCGGCTGTGGTTTATCAAAGTGAATCAAGGAATGCCCGCCCATCTCGGCCGGTTGCGTGAGGCCCATCAGGTGCAGCAAGGTCGGTGCCACATCCTCAAGCGCCCCCGTATCGCCCACCGTAGCCGGGCGACCGATATAAACAAAGGGCACCAGATTGATGGTGTGTGCCGTATGCGGTTGCCCCGTTGCCGGATCCATCATCTGCTCAGCATTCCCGTGATCGGCAATGATCAGCGTCTCGCCGCCATTATTACGCATGGCCTCAACGGCGCGCCCCAGCGCGATATCCACTGCCTCAACCGCCTTTTTGGCAGCCTCAAAATCCCCGGAGTGGCCCACCATATCGGCATTAGCGTAGTTGCAGATAATGGCCTGATATTGGCGGCTCTCGATAGCCGCCACCAATTTATCTGTCAACTCGCTCGCGTTCATCTCGGGCTGCAGGTCGTAAGTCGCCACATCCGGTGACTTCACCAAAATCCGATCTTCGCCCGAATACACGGTCTCCTCACCCCCATTAAAGAAATAGGTGACATGAGCGTATTTCTCGGTCTCGGCAATGCGCAGTTGATGCAGCCCCAGTCGAGAGACATATTCACCAAACCCATTGCGTACCTTGGTCGGCGGAAACACAACCTCCACATTGAAGTTCACCTGATACTGAGTGAGCGTGCAGTAGTGCGACAGTTTAGGCACCCGTTCGCGGGTGAACCCGTCGAACGCCACCTCGGTGAAGGCACGCGTAATCTCGCGCGCCCGATCTGCGCGGAAATTCATAAAAATCACGGCATCGCCATCTTCCATGCGCACAGGCTTCTCCCCCGACGGGCAAATGGCTGTGGTCTTGACAAACTCATCTGTTTCACCACGCGCGTAGGCCGCCGCCAGACCCGCCTCAGCAGTTTCAGCCTGGAACTCGGCGCGACCCTGCGCCAAGAGATCGTAGGCCTTCTCAACCCGCGCCCAGCGCTTGTCCCGATCCATGGCGTAATAGCGACCGCACAGACTAACAATGCGCCCCACGCCAAGCCCATCGAGACGCTCCTGCATGGATCGCAAATAACCCTCGGCGCTCTTGGGTGGTGTATCCCTTCCATCCAGGAAGGCGTGAACATAAACCTTGGTCACCCCTTGGCGCGCCGCCATCAAGGCCATGGCATGGATATGACCTTCATCGCTATGCACGCCGCCATCGGACAAGAGGCCCATGATGTGTAACGCAGCACCGCTGGCCCTGAGGTCGTTCAAGGCATTTTCCAGCACATGGTTGTGGAAGAAATATCCGGCGCGAATGGACAGTTCAATGCGGCTGTAATCCTGGTACACCACACGCCCGGCACCAATATTGAGATGCCCCACCTCGGAGTTACCCATCTGACCACGCGGCAGCCCCACAGCGGCCTCTGATGCATGGATCAGCGTGTGTGGGCAATTCTTCCAATAGTGATCAAAATGGGGCTTGTGAGCGGCATCAACGGCGTTGAACTCGGGGTTGTCGCTAATCCCGAAGCCATCCAGGATGATCAAAAGTACAGGGGTTACGGAAGGTGCCATGTCATCTTTAGCCTCTCTATGAGGCGGGTATCTAAAACTGCCCTCCATTTTAAGCGATTTGCGCCCCGCTTGCCGGTAAAGGGATATTGCCGTATGGTTACATCAGAATGTAGCGATCTTACAGGAATCTTAGAGGAAATTCGCATGGACAAACAACAAGGTCAGATCATCGACACCGACGAGCACATTGAGCAAGCCTCGCGCGCCATGAAGGCCATGTCGCACCCATTGCGCCTTAAAATCCTTTGCATCTTGGGCAACAAGGAGATCAGCGTTCAGGAAATCGTCGACAATGTCGGCACCTCGCAGAGCAACATCTCCCAGCATCTGGCCATCCTGCGCGACAAGGGTGTCCTACGCACCCGCAAGGATGCCAACCGCGTCTTCTACCGCATCAGCGACGGCCGCACCCTGAGCCTCATCAGCATGATGCGAGATGTATTCTGTGGATTTGCCAAATAGGGTTTGCCAAACGCATACGCCCAAGCTATAAACTACGCCACAGAGCTTCATAAGCCCCTCTTATTTTGCTATAATTAATCTCTAATATACTCCCCCATCCTTTGACCGGGGAGGTGCCTCGCACGGGCCCTATAGCCCATATTTGTCTGGAGACATTATGCGCAACATGTGGCCGACCATCCTTCTCCTTGCAGCCTGGCCTCTTGGACAGGCCGGTGCCGAAACGCTCAATTTCAAGCAATGCACCGAGGCCGCCCTAAGCCAGAATCCGGACATGGCCATCAGCCGCGCCCAGATCGAACAGGCCGAGGCCGCCGTGCGCGAGGCCAAGGGCAACCGGATGCCGCGCCTCAACCTGTCATTGACCGCCTCGCGAACCAATGACGCCCTTAATGTATTTGGTACCAAATTGACTCAACGGCGTGTCGTAGCCGACGACATGGCCCCCTCTTTTTTGAACAATGCCCCAGCCGTAAACAACTTCAATAGCCGCATCGAACTCCTGATCCCGGTTTACAACGGGGGGCAGGTCGAGAGTTATGTGCATCAAGCGCAAGCCTACACCCGTGCGGCCCAATCCGGAGATCGCGTGGCTCGCCAGAAACTCGTCAAACAAGTGTTGATGGCCTATCAGGGCGTACATACTGCCCGTGCCTACATCAAGGTCGCTAGCGAAGGCCAGGCCGCTGCCGAGGAATCTGTCCGCATCACTGAAAAACTCCACAAACAGGGCATGGCCGTCAAGAGCGACATCCTCTCCGCCCGCGTCAACCTGGAAGACATGCGCATCAAACTAATCGAGGCACGCAATGCCGAATCCACCGCGCTCGATCAGCTCAAACTGCTCATGGGTCGGCCACTCAGCACCCCGCTGAATGTCGCCGATCCCGTCTCCCCGGCCCTGATGCCCGGGGACGATGCGGCCCTGCGCAAGCAGGCTGCCGAAACCCACCCGGGCCTGCGGGCCCTGCGTGAACAGGTGGATGCAGCCCGCGCTGCAGTTGAGGCCGCCCGTGCCGGGAAAAGCCCCCAATTCAATGTCTCGCTGCGTCAGGAATGGAACGACCGCACGCTCGGCTTTAATAGTAATGCCTACATGATGGCCGGCGTCCTATCTTGGAACGCCTTCGATGGCGGCACCCTGCAGGCCGGCATCGACCGCGCCGAGGCCCGGCGTAACGAACTGGCCGCCAAACTGCGCCAAACCGAAGATGGCATCGGCTTCCAAACCACTGATGCACGGCGCAAAGCCCTGGAGGCCGAAGAACGCGCTGCCGTTCGCCAACTGTCTGTCGAACAGGCAGAGGAGGCCCGTCGCTTGGTCAAGATGCGCTATGAAAACGGGGTCGCCCCGCTCATCGAGCTACTCTCCGCACAAGCCCAATTGGACAAGGCGCGCGCCGATCTGGTCGCCGCTCGTTATGACCTCGCCGTCACCCGTACCGAACTCAGGCTCGCCGTGGGTGTCCTCGAACCCGAACAGATCTGATTCTGGAGACCTAATGATGCATCGTCCTGTCCACGCCTACATCGCCCACCTTGGATTGGGCCTAATGCTAACCGCCTGCGGCTCGCACGACGAAACAACAAAGATGTCCGCCGCGCCGCGTGTTGTACAGGCCCCGTCGATCGTCGTACAACTGCAAGACACGCCGGCCTATGCCGCGACCCCTGGCACTGTAGTGGCTGAAGAATCGATCAAGGTCGCCTCGCGCCTGATGGGTCACATCCACAACATCGCCGTAGTCGAAGGCCAAAGCGTCAAGGCAGGTCAACGCCTGTTTACGATCGACCCCCTGGATATCGAAGGCGCCATCGAGCAGGCCCGCCTCGCCCTCAATCAGGCCGAAGATGCCCTCAAGGATGCGAAGGCTGACCACGACCGCTACGCCAACCTGCACAAAGAAGAAGTGGTCACCCGCCAACAATACGAAAAGATGAAGCTCAACTACGAGATCGCCGTCTCTCGCGCGGCCCAGTCCAAGGCCGGTCTGACCACCGCCCAGGGGCAGATGCGCTATGCGACCGTTACGGCCCCCTTTTCCGGCGTCGTTACCCAAAAACTCGCCAATGAAGGCGATATCGCCGCACCCGGCCACCCCGTGCTGATACTGGAAAACCCGGCCAAACTACAGGTACAAACCACCGTCCCGGAGACCGTGTTCAAAACCCTGGCCGCTGGCCAAACGGTCAATATCGAAGTAGATGGCCAAACGGCCCCCCTCAAAGGCCGGATAGCGCGTCTCTCACCCACATCCGATCCGGTGACGCATACCTACCTCGTCAAGCTCGACATCCCGGTCAAGGCCGCCAATCCAGCCAGCACCATCAAGAGCGGCGCCTTTGCCCGCGTCCTCTTCCCATCTGGCCTGACCCGTAGCCTGCGTGTACCCCAGGCCGCCCTGCAAAACCGCGCCGGCATCACCGGCGTTTTTGTCCTTGACGCCCAAGGCATCGCCCAATATCGCATGGTTCGCACCGGCACTGTGAGTAGTAGCGGCATCGAAATTCTCGCGGGCCTCAAAGCTGGTGACCGGGTCGTAACCGGCCAGGTTGACGGCATCAACAACGGCGACCAAATCAAGGGCTAAGCCATGAGCGCTGATAACCACACAGAGGCGCAGGAAAGTCTGCCCAACATCGCTGGCCGTCTGGCGACGACCTTTCTCGAGTCCAAAATCACGCCCTTAATGATCTTCGCCCTGTTCATGCTGGGCGTGATGGCCTTGGCGTTAACGCCGCGCGAGTACAACCCGCAAATTGTTGTGCCCGCCGCCAGCATCATCGTGCAAAAGCCGGGTGCCAGTGTCGAAGAGATCAACAATCTGGTGGTCAAGCCGTTGGAAGCCATCATGCACGCTCAGTCAGGTGTTGATCACACCTTCGGCTTTGCGGCCAACGACTACGGCATAGTGACGGTGCAATTCAAAGTAGGCCAAAATCAAGAAGATAGCCTAGTCAAACTGTACAACCAGTTGATGCAAAACATGGATCGTCTTCCGGCTGGGGCGCATGAACCCGTTGTCAAACCGATCAATGTGGACGATGTACCCATTCTGACGCTGACGCTAAACTCGGCGACCCAGAACGAACAAACCTTGCGTGAAGTGGGCACGCGTCTGTTAGAACAATTGCGTAATGTCGAGGGCGTGTCTTTTACGCAGTTGGTTGGTGGCCTCGCTCCGGCGCTGAATGTATGGATCGACCCACAGCGAATGGAGGCATCCGGCTTATCTTTTGGCCGAATTGACCAAATGCTACGCGGCACCAATGTATCGGTGCCGCTCGGTGTCTTAACCCAAGGCGGTCAGGCCAGCACCTTGCGACTAGACGGTTTTTTGGGCGATGCCAAAGCTGTAGGCTCCATTGTGGTCGGTACAAACGCTGGGCGGCCAGTTTACCTGCGCGACATTGCCCGCATCGAGATGGGTGGCGCAGAGGTAGAGGAAGGCTCGTGGATAGGCTTCGGACCGTCGGCTACGACCTCGCAAGTCAACATAAATCCGGCAGTCACGCTAGCGATTGCCAAAAAAGCAGGCACCAATGCTGTGGATGTCTCCCGTGCCGTGCTAGCCAAACTGGATGAACTCAAACGCCAGGCGTTGCCCACCGACATTAGCGTCACCGTTACGCGTGACGACGGCGAGCGCGCAGATGCGGCGGTGAACCTGCTGGTCGAGCATTTGGGTATCGCCATATTCACCGTCATTCTGCTGATGTGGTGGTTCCTGGGATGGCGCGAGGCGGGAATTGTCACCATGACCATCCCGCTGATCTTGTTCATCGTGCTGGCGGTGGGTTATCTCACCGGCCAGACCATCAACCGCATCACCTTATTCGCACTCATTCTGGCGCTGGGCCTCTTGGTAGACGACTCCATCGTGGTGATTGAAAACATCCACCGCCACCTGCACCACGGCAAGTTCAAGATAGAGCAATTCGGTCAAATTTTGGTAACCGCCACTAACGAAATCGGCAACCCTACCAATGTGGCAACCGTAGCCGTGATGCTGGCCTTCATCCCGATGGCCTTTGTGACCGGAATGATGGGCCCGTTCATGATGCCGATCCCGATCAATGTACCGGTGGCCATGCTGGCTTCACTGTTCATCGCCTATTCCATCGTACCGTGGGCCGCACGGCGGATACTCCAAGGCAAGGCGATGAAGGCCTTGATTGAGTCGGAAACCTTAGAAGACCTAGGCCGCCACCATCATGCGGACAAGATTTGTCGATTCTGTCTATGCAAAGGCCGTGATGAAAAAGACCCCCTGCGCTGTACCTATCTGGCGGTGATCGAGCCACTGATGGCGAGCGCAACAAAACGCAATCTGTTCTTCACAGTCGTGGTGGGGATGTTAGTGGCAGCGATGCTGATGCCCGCTTGGCATTTTGTGCGTCCCTCCGGCCTAAACGGGCCGCTGTCACCGCTGAGTGTAGATCTGAAGATGCTACCTAACGACAACACCAACACCCTGTTATTGCAGGTCGACATGCCGGCCGGCACAGCGCTGGCCGATACCGATGCCGTGGCGCGCAGCATCGGCGCGACGCTGAAATCGCTGGCGCCGGTGGACAACTACCAGGCCTTCCTCGGTCAAGCGGCGCCGATCGACTTTGCCGCCCTAGTGCGCGGCGACATGCTGAAGCGTGGTGAAAACCTGGCGCAGATTCGCGTTAACCTGATTGACAAACATCACCGCAACGCCAGTTCGCACGACATCGCCAACCAAATCGATGCCGCACTGGCCGTGGTGCGAAAAGCCTATCCGACGGCACGCATCAAGGTCTTTGAAACCCCGCCTGGCCCGCCGGTACCCTCGCAGATACTAGCCGAACTGTACGGCCCGGACTATGCCGTGTTGCGCCAAAGCGCGCTGGAAGTGAACAGTGCATTCCAGAGTATCTATGGCCTAACCAATGTAGATGACTCGGTGACCGCCGACGCACAGACCTATCGCGTGCATGTCGATGCCGAAAAAGCAGCATTGGCCGGCATCGCCCCGGCACAAGTGGCCAAACTGCTGCGCGACTATGTTTCCGGCTTTTCCATTGGCACCCTGCACGCCGTCGATGCGCGCGAACCGATGGAAATCCTTGTGCGACTACCCCGCGAGGCGCGAGCCGAACCGTCCACCCTGTTGACACTATCGCTGACCACCCCACACGGCATGCGTGTACCCCTATCGGCCATCGCCCGCATTGAGCCTACCACCGAGATAAAGTCGATGCGCGACCGTGACCAACACGCCCATGTCACCGTAGGTGGAGAGTTGCTGCAATCCTCGCCAGCATACGCCGTGCTGGCGCTGGACAAAATGCTCGACGAGCAGAAACTAAAATCGGGGGCCACCTTCACCACGGGCAATCTCAGCTTTACCGAAGCCACACCACAGGACACCACCAAATACACCCTACTCTGGGGCGGCGAGATGCGTCTGACGCTGGATGTATTCCGCGACCTAGGTTCGGCCTTCATCGTCGCCCTGGTGTTGATCTACCTGCTGCTCACCGCCTACTACAAATCATTCATGCTGCCGATGATTGTGATGGGCGCCATCCCGCTAACCCTGATCGGCGTGTTCCCCGGCCATTGGGCCACCGGACAGGCCTTCACAGCCACCTCGATGATTGGCGTCATTGCCCTGGCCGGGGTCGTGGTGCGCAACTCGCTGCTCCTGATCGACTTCATTCTCGATTACCGCAAACAGGGCTACAGCCTGGAAGAAGCCGTCAAAGAGGCCGGTGCCGTGCGTTTCCGTCCCATTCTGCTGACGGCGCTGGCCATTATTGCCGGCTCCGCCATCATGATCACCGACCCAGTATTTGGCGGGCTGGCCGTCAGCCTGATCTTTGGCACCTTCGCATCCACGGCGCTCACCTTAGTGGTGATCCCGTTGTTCTACCTGCTCTGGCAACGCAGGGCTTCTACAAACACCCAACCCAATACCTGATTAAGGAGAAAACACATGTCCATTGAACGCATCGTCCGCATCGTCGCTGGTTTCTTTATCCTGCTGTCCCTGTTTCTAGCGCACAACGCCGGCGTCGCCGACCTCTCTCAGATGAGCTGGCTCTGGTTCACCGCCTTCGTCGGGGCCAACCTGTTCCAATCCGGCTTCACCAACCTCTGCCCGCTGGTCACCATCCTAAAGAAAATGGGCTTCAAGGAAGGCAGCGCCTGCTGCTGATTTTCCTGTCCGCACGGGGTGCAACCACACAGTTGTCCCTGCGCCGTTTGGAATGGCAATCTGCAAACGACCGCCGGAATTTTTGCGGCAGGCTGAGGTAAACTCTCAACCTGTCGTTTTTTAGAGTCTCACCATGGATTTCGTTACCCAAAATATCTGGCTCATCGTGCTCGCCCTGTCCTCAGGTCTGATGCTGGTGCTGCCCTCCATCACCGGAAAACTTTCCGGCGTCCTGCAAATCAGCCCCCAGGAAGTCGTACGCCTCTTCAATCACGAAGATGCCCTCATCGTCGATGTGCGCGAGCAATCCGAATACCGTGATGGGCGCGTCCCCAAGTCCCGCCACATCCCGCTCGGAAAACTCAAGGATGAGCTCACCGCCCTGGAAAAGTTCAAGGAGCGCCCCGTTATCGCCGTCTGCCGCAGCGGCAACCGCTCGCAAAGTGCCTGCGGCATCCTGCGTCGGGCCGGCTTTGCCAAGGTCCACAACCTTGCCGGTGGCATGGGCGCGTGGGAGCAGGCCGGCCTGCCCAAAGAACGCTAAGGAAACGCCATGCCCGTCGTCAAGATGTATTGCACCGCTGTCTGCCCCTACTGCCAGATGGCTGAAAAATTCCTCAACCGCAAAGGCGTCAGCGAGATCGAAAAGATTCGTGTTGACCTGCAACCCGAGCTGCGCGCCCATATGATGGAAATCACCGGCCGCCGTACCGTCCCGCAAATTTACATCGGCAAGCGCCACATTGGTGGCTTCGACGACCTCTCCGCACTCGACGCCGCAGGCGAACTGGACCCCTTGCTGGCAAACATGGGCTGAGACGGCCGAAGGGCGAGGGCAGGGCTTGAAATTCCGGCCGCGAGCAGCATCTCCATCACCTTCAACCTTCTGGAGCCCCGTATGGAACTTGTCTGTCCTCATTGCGGCGCAGTCAATCGTGTCCCTGATAACCGCGTAGCCGATCACCCCAAATGCGGCAAATGCCACGCCGAGGTGGTTCCGGCCGCACCCATCGAACGAACCAATCGCGACTTTGACGCTTTCATCAGCCGCGATGGTTTGCCCGTGCTGGTCGATTTCTGGGCCCCGTGGTGCGGGCCATGCCGTTCATTCGCGCCGACCTTCACCCAAATGGCAGCCCAGTATGCCGGCCGGGTACGCTTTGTGAAGGTCAACACCGAGGCAGAGCACGCGCTGGCCTCATATCACGGCATCCGCAGCATCCCAACCTTGGCGCTCTTCAAAGCGGGTCATGAGGTCGATCGTCTGGCCGGAGCGTTGCCCGCACCGCAACTAGCGGCCTGGTTGCGGCAAAAACTCGCGGCCTAATCGAATTTCAGCCAAATCTGGCGGCTATAATCGCCGCCATCTCTACCAATCCCCCTGCAAACTCTCAACCGTGGAATCCAGATCATGACGGAACAAGCCCAACCAGCCTTCAATATCGAAAAAATCTACATCAAGGACCTGTCGGTCGAGGTGCCAGGCGCACCACAAATCTTCCTTGAGCAAGAGGCACCACAATTTGACCTACAAATCAGCACACAGAGCGAAGCCATCGACGAGGGCATTTACCAATGTGTGTTGACGCTGACCGCCACGGCCAAGATTCAGGACAAGACGGCTTTCCTGGTTGAGGTTCATCAAGCCGGCATCTTCCGCCTTCAGAACCTACCACAGGAAACCATGGAGCCCACCTTGCTGGTTGCCTGCCCGAACATCCTCTTCCCCTACGGTCGCGAGGCCATCTCGGACGCCGTGCTGCGCGCCGGCTTCCCACCCCTGCTGCTACAGCCGGTCAATTTCGAGGCCATGTACCTACAGCAAAAGCAACAGGCTAACGGCACAACGACTCACTAAGGCCGCCACCACAGACCATGCAACGGATCGCCGTTCTCGGAGCAGGGGCATGGGGTACCGCCCTGGCAATTGCCTTGGCGGACGGCAGCAACATCCGCCTATGGACACGCAACCCGGAACACGCCGCCCGCCTGCGAGCCACACGCAGCAATGACCGCTACCTGCCGGGTAGCCCGCTACCGACCGGCATTGAAGCCACAGCCGATCTGAGCGAGGCGATTGCCGGCGCGCAAATCCTTATTGCAGCCGTACCGACCGGCGGTTTTCGAACCCTGCTCCGCCAACTTCACGCCCTGGGAGCCACCCAGTCGCTGGTCTGGCTGTGCAAGGGATTCGAAGCAGGCAGCCAGAAATTACCGCATCAGGTGCTCGCTGAAGAATGGGCAAACCCGCACAACGCCGGAGTCCTTTCCGGCCCCAGCTTTGCGGCTGAGATTGCGCGTGGCCTGCCTGCTGCCCTTACGCTGGCCGCCCCGGATGCCGCCTTTGCGCGCCAGATCGCACAGGATCTGCATCGGCCACGCCTGCGCCTCTATGCCAACAACGATGTCATCGGAGTCGAGGTCGGCGGCGCCATCAAGAATGTCATCGCCATCGCCTCTGGCATCAGTGACGGCCTCGGATTCGGCTACAACGCCCGCGCGGCACTCATCACGCGCGGCCTCGCCGAAATGTCGCGTTTGG
>SXRG01000125.1 GCA_005793645.1 Burkholderiales bacterium | reverse complement strand
CACGCACCCAATTCACCGCCGTCAGCGCCTCATCTTCTAGATCGGCGGCGGCGTAAAGTGCGACCCAGGGCTGCAACGGGCTAACCGGCAGAGCCTCCGCCAGGGCCCTAGCACGATCACGCAACGGAAGATCGTCTGGATCAGGATTCCAGGCCACCTGTAATACCCGATCCCGCTCAGAAAAGCGGGGCGCCGTGGGCAGGGAAACAACTGGAACCCGCTCCGCCAGTTGCCGCAAGGCCCCCTCCTCCAACGGGGAAAGGCCACTCAGACCGAGCAGAAAAACCGGCGCATCGGCCTGCCCGATCCGCACTGCCAATTGCCTGGCATAGACGCGTTGACCCCCGGAATCCATGCCACGATCGGCCTGCCAAAGGGCGAAGATGAGGGCCGCTTCAAGGGCCAGCGGCGTGTTGCCGTAACGCCGCTCGATCGCGGTCAACTGGGCAGAAAACTCGGCGGCAGAGGCCGGGGGATGTAGGCTGGCAGCGTCCATCTCCTCGATCAATTCAAGCAGGGACTGCGCCAGTGCCCAGCGCACCGAGCCGCCCGGCAACCAGTCATGCCCCCGCAGGGCCCCATATAAACGCGACAGGCGCAAGCCTACCGGCACTGGCCGTGACACAGGCACATCCGCCACCCAGTCAGGCAGCGTCTGGCAGCGGGGCGGGATGAAGGCCGAAGCCGTCAAGCTGATGCTGAGGGCATTCAAGAACGGTTGCCGCGCGTGGTAATGCGGAAGCAGCACGGTGTAACGCGAAAAATCGGGGGCCGCAGAGGCGGCCACCTCCAGAAAAGCACAGGCGCTATCGGCAAAGCTATTCTTCATGGCCATCATTCTGTCAGGCGCCCTCATCCCACGCTACAATACCCGAGTATTTTATTAAGGAATAACCATGGATATCCAAGATCGCATCCGCCAGCAAGTCGAAACCAACCCCGTTGTGCTCTACATGAAGGGGTCGCCACAATTCCCGCAATGCGGTTTCTCGTCGCGTGCCGCCCAGATCCTCAATGGCTGCGGGATTAATGACTTCTTGGCCGTCAATGTGCTCACCGACCCTGAGCTGCGTGAGGGCATCAAGGCCTTTTCCAACTGGCCAACCATCCCGCAGCTTTACATTCATGGCCAATTTGTGGGCGGCTCGGACATCATGATGGATCTGTACCAGAAGGGCGAATTGCAAACGCTGCTGGCCGCTTGATAGCGACGCGACACCAGGGAATCGCCGTAGCCGGTTCAAGCCTCGTTGAGGCGCGCCAGTTTGGCCTGAATCCGGTCGATCTCACCTGCGCGCAGCAGGCGGCCAACCGGCGCTACTAGGTCAGCGACATGACTGCGTAGGATCTGTTGCTTGACGCGCAGCAGATGGGCCGGATGCATGGAAAAACTACGCAGTCCCATGCCCAGCAGGAGCCGGGTCAGATGCGCATCACCCGCCATCTCGCCACACACAGACACGGGGACACCCAGTCGCTTCGCCACCCGCAAGGTGTGCGAAACCAGGTGCAGGATGGCCGGATGCAAGGGATCATACAAATGCACCACGCTGTCGTCGGTTCGGTCGATCGCCAGCGTGTACTGAATCAGGTCGTTGGTGCCGATCGATAAGAAGTCCAGCCGCTTGGCAAACCATTCGACGGCCAACGCAGCCGCCGGAACCTCGATCATGCCCCCAATCGGTACCGCCTCACAGAAGGGCACCCCTTCATCGCACAGTTGTTGTTTGGCGGTCTCAATCAGCGCCAAGGCCTGATCAAGTTCACTCAGACTGACAATCATAGGGATCAGGATGCGGGCCGAACCGGTCTGGGCTGCGCGCAAAATAGCACGAACCTGAGTCAAGAAGATTTGCGGTTCCGCCAAACACAAGCGGATCGCACGCAGCCCCAAGGCCGGGTTTTCGCTCACTTGCGTCATCCATGGCACGGACTTGTCCGCGCCCACATCGAGCGTTCGGATCACCACAGGCCGGTCATGCATCGCCGCAAGCACTTGCCGATAGGCCTCGAACTGTTCGTCCTCATCGGGCGGCAAGTTGCGGTTCATGTACAGAAACTCCGTACGGAACAGACCTACCCCAGCGGCGTTCTCCTCGATGGCCTCTACAACATCCTCTGGCAAGTCGATATTAGCCAGCAATTCCACCGCCTGCCCGTCCAGGGTCTTCGACACACTGGTTTTCAGTCGCCGCAGCTTCTTCTGCTCCAGCATCCACGCGTGCTGTCGCAGACGATATTCGTCCATCGTGTGAGCATCGGGATTGACCAGCAGCACACCCGCCACGCCATCAATGACCAACCAGTCGCCGTCCTGCACCAGGGCATGCGCAGTGTGTAGCGCCATGACCGCCGGGATATTGAGACTGCGCGCCAGAATGGCCGTGTGTGAGGTCTGCCCACCCAGATCCGTGACAAAGCCCGCATAGGCCTGCTGTTTAAACAGAATCATGTCCGAAGGGGACAGATCATGAGCAACCAAAATGGTCGGTTCCTCCGCCTGTTTGCGCCCTCCTTCCGACTCCTTGGCCGGATGCCCCATCAACTCCTTGAGCAGCTTCTCGGCCACCTGCCGGACATCGTGCCAGCGCTCACGAAAATAAGGGTCTTCAATCCCCTGGAACTGGGCGATCAAGTGGCTGCTCTGCTGCGCCAGGGCCCATTCCGCATTACATCCCAACTCAAGGATCAGTTGCTTGGGTGCCTCGCACAACAGGGAGTCGTCCAGGATCAAGCGATGCAGGTCAAGAAAGGCCTGCAATTCGGACGGCGCACCTTCAGGAATATGTTGACCCAGATCGGTCAGGGCCAAACGCACAGCCACCACGGCCGCATCAAAACGCTCTACTTCAGCAGGGAGATCGGCCTTGCGCAACTGGTAATGCGGGGCCTCCAATCGATCGTGTGAAAAGACCTGTGCCAGGCCGATGGCGTAGCCACTAGAAACCCCAAGACCATGCAGGGCCAGAGTCATCGGCGCGTCTCCACCCTCAAGCCTCCTCGCCAAAACGGGCTGCAAAGAGCTGAGCCATGGCGACCAGCGCGGCCGACTCATCCTCGCCATGCGTCTCGATCTTCACCGTGGAACCTTGGGCGGCGGCCAACATCATAACCCCCATGATGCTCTTGCCGTTCACGCGCCGCCCGTTGCGGGTCAGCCAGATCTCGGACTTGAAACCGGCGGCTAAATGGGTCAGTTTTGCCGAAGCGCGGGCATGCAGGCCCAGTCGATTGATGACCGTGATCTCTTGATCAGGCATGGGCGCCACACTCCCCCGCCAGACGGAACACCCCCTCACGCGCACCGTGCTCTGCCCGCGCCGCCAGATCGTCCAGACTGGCTCGCTCGCGGTAGGTCAGCGTTTTGAGCAGCATGGGGACATTCACGCCCACCACCACCTCAACCCGGCCCGGCACCAGCAAGCGACAGACGGTATTGCAGGGTGTAGCCCCGTAGATATCGGACAGCACCAACACGCCATCGCCCTGATCTACCCGATCGAGCATGACCTTGACCTCATCCTGCATCAGACCCGCATCGGGAAAGGCCGTCAGATCCAAGGCCTCGAGCTGCTCCGGCCGACGGCCCAGTACATAGGCCGCGCAATCGATGAGCGAAGCACCAAGTGATCCGTGCGCAACAACGAGCAGGCCAATCATGAATGTTCCGTGTGAAACTGAATCTTCGTCATTCTACTCCAGAGGCCCCCATGGAAAACGGCCTAATTAGCAATAACTTAAATTGAGGTGACCGCCTCACTGGGCTAGAATCCAAACTCTCTTCTCCGGCCCCCATCATGAGCGCCACCCAGACACCCTCCCGCATCCGCGAGATCCCCTACAACTACACCTCATTTTCAGACCGTGAGATCATCCTGCGCCTACTCGGAGCAGAAGGCTGGCGGCTGATTGAGGCCTTGCGTGTGGGCCGCCGCACCGGCCGCTCAGCACGCATGTTGTTCGAGGTCCTGGGCGACATCTGGGTCGTCACCCGCAACCCCTATCTGCAAGACGACTTGATGGCCAATGCCAAGCGCCGCGGCCTGCTGATCAGCGCCTTGCGCCATCGCCTTGGCGAGGTTGAAAAACGCCGCCAAGGCAATCCGCTGGTGGCTGAACTCCTGACCATTGCCCATCAGTCCGTCGATCGTTTCGCCGCCGAATTCAGCGCCACCGCGCAACTGCGACACGACCTGGCCCGACAACTGGCGCGTCATACCCATCGCGACAATATCACCTTCGACGGTCACGCCCGCGTCACCCATGTCACGGATGCCACTGACTGGCGGGTCGAATATCCCTTTGCCGTCCTCTACCCCGACCACGAAGACGAGATCCCCGCTCTGGTCGCCGACTGTATCGCGCTGGGCTGCAACATCATTCCACGCGGCGGCGGCACCGGCTACACAGGCGGCGCGATCCCGCTCACCCCACGCGCCGTGGTGATCAACACCGAAAAACTGGATCGCTACGACACCATCGAAGAACGCATCCTGCCCGGCCACACGACCCCGACCCCAGTGATCCGCTGTGGCGCCGGAGTCGTGACCCGCCGGGTCATGCAAGCGGCCGAGGCGGCCGGACTCGCCTTTGCCGTCGACCCTACCTCAGCCGATGCCTCCTGCATTGGCGGTAATGTTGCCATGAACGCCGGCGGCAAGAAGGCAGTCCTATGGGGCACGGCGGTGGACAACCTGCTGTCTTGGAAGATGGTTACGCCCGATGCCGACTGGCTGGAAGTCACCCGCCTGGATCACAACTTGGGCAAGATCCACGAGGTTGAAACGGCCCGTTTCGAGCTACGCCGCTACACGGCCGACGGACGCCCCAAGGGCGAAGTGGAGCACTTGGGCATTCCCGGCAACACCTTTCGCAAGACCGGGCTCGGAAAAGATGTCACCAACAAGGTCTTGGGCGGCCTACCCGGCATCCAAAAGGAAGGCTGCGACGGCCTCATTACCCAAGCCACCTTCATCCTGCACCGCATGCCGGCGCAGGTGCGCACCGTCTGCCTTGAATTCTTTGGCTCGCCGCACGACGCGGTGCCCGGCATCGTCGAGATCAAGCGCTATCTCGACACCCAACCGGGCGGCGTGTTGCTCGCCGGACTGGAACACCTCGATGCCCGCTATGTGAAGGCGGTGGGTTACGCCACCAAGGCCCACCGCACGGCACGGCCCAACATGGTGCTGCTGGCCGACATCGCCTGCGATGACGATCGTGCCGTAGGCGAGGCGGCCTCACACATCGTGCGTCTGGCCAACGCCCGTGGCGGAGAGGGTTTCATTGCCATCAGCCCTGAGACACGCAAAAAATTCTGGCTCGACCGTGCCCGCACCGCCGCAATCGCCGCACACACGAACGCCTTCAAGATCAACGAAGATGTCGTCATCCCACTCGACCGTCTGGCCGACTACAGCGACGGCGTAGAGAAAATCAACATTGAGTTGTCGATCCACAACAAGCTCGAGTTGCTGGATGCCCTGGAGGTCTTCCTGAAAGGCCCGCTGCCCCTCATCGAGGATGACGAGGAAGAGGGATGCGTACCCGCCGACAGCGAACTCACCGAAGAGCGTCGGGGTCGCGGGTTGGCCCTGCTCCAGAGCGTACGCGCCCGCTGGGGTGCCCTGCTGCAACGCATCGATGAAGATCCCGTGTTCCGCGCCCTGCAATCACGGCAGGAAACCGTATCGTGGAAGCGAGAGGTGCGCGCCGAACTGCGCCGCCTCTTCACCGGTCGCGAATACGAGCGCGTTCTGCTCGGTGCCGAGGCCGTACATCAAAAAGTCCTCAAGAGTCGCGTCTTTGTCGCCCTGCACATGCACGCCGGTGACGGCAATGTGCACACCAATGTGCCGGTCAACTCCGACAACTACGCCATGCTCAAGGCCGCCAATGCCGCCGTCGACCGCATCATGCATCTCGCCCAAGACCTGGGCGGCGTGATCTCCGGCGAGCACGGGATCGGCATCACCAAGGTTGACTACCTGTCCAATGCGGCCTTGGCCGAGTTCGCCCGCTACCGGCAGACGGCCGATCCCGAACAGCACTTCAATCGCGGCAAACTGATGCCGGGCGCGAACCTGTCCAACGCCTATACGCCCTCGTTCTCGCTGCTGGAAACCGAGTCTCTAATCATGGAACAGTCCGAGATCGGTGGCATCGCCGAATCGATCAAGGATTGTCTGCGCTGCGGCAAGTGCAAGCCGGTGTGCAACACCCATGTGCCGCGCGCCAACCTGCTCTACAGTCCGCGCGACAAGATCCTCTCCACCTCGCTGCTGATCGAGGCCTTCCTGTATGAAGAGCAGACCCGGCGCGGCATCTCGATCAAGCACTTTGCGGCCTTCAATGATGTCGCTGACCACTGCACGGTCTGCCACAAGTGCAAGAACCCCTGCCCGGTCAATATCGACTTTGGCGATGTCTCGATGGCCATGCGCCACTTGCTCCAACAGATAGGCAAGAAGCGCTTCTCGCCCGGCACCGCCCTAGCCCAGTTCTTCCTGAACGCCACGGATCCGGACGCCATCCGCTGGACCCGTAAGCTGGCCATCGAGTGGGGCTACAAGGCGCAACGGATTGGCCATCAGTTTGTCCGCTACCTCGGCCTGAGCGCCCCACAACTCAAGCAGCCTGGCGCCACCACACGCACCCAGCCCGTGCGCGAACAAGTCATCCATTTCCTCAACCGGCCGCTCACCGACAAACTGCCCAAGCAAACCGGCCGCGCCCTGCTCGGCCTGGAAGACGCGCGCATCGTGCCTATCCTCCGCGACCCGGCCAAGACGGCCGAGGACACCGAAGCCGTATTCTATTTTCCCGGCTGCGGTTCGGAGCGCCTATTCTCTCAGGTGGGTCTCGCCACCCAAGCCATGCTTTACCATGTCGGCGCCCAGACCATCCTGCCACCCGGTTACCTCTGCTGCGGCTATCCGCAGATCGCCGTGGGTGACCGCGAAAAAGGCGAGGCCATCACCACCGCCAACCGTGTGCTCTTTCATCGAGTCGCCAACACACTGAACTACCTCGATATCAAAACGGTGCTGGTATCCTGCGGCACCTGCATGGACCAGCTGCTCAAATACCAGTTCGAACGCATCTTCCCCGGCTGCCGGTTGCTCGACATCCACGAATACCTCGCCGAACGCGGTATCAAACTGGATACGGTCACCGGCGCCCGTTACATGTATCACGAGCCGTGCCACACCCCAATGAAAACCCGTCCCGGCATACAGGTTGCACAACAATTACTGGCCGCGCCCGTGGCGTTGTCCGAACGCTGTTGCGGCGAGGCCGGCACCTTCGCCGCCGCACGCCCGGACATCGCCACCCAGGTGCGCTTCCGCAAACAAGAAGAGATCGACCGTGTCGCCGCCAGCCTGCCCGGAGAAAAACCGGTCAAGCTGCTCACCTCCTGCCCCTCCTGCCTGCAGGGTATCGCCCGTTATGAAGAATCCAGCGGGATCGACGCCGACTACATCGTGGTTGAACTGGCGCACCACATCCTCGGCAAAAACTGGCTCAATGACTATGTCGCCAAGGCCAACAACGGCGGCATTGAAAAGGTATTGCTGTGAGGCTTGCCCTATGAGTGAGTGCACGCTTTGTAGCGAAGATACCGGCACCGTTCTTTGGCGTGATGACTTTTGCCGCGTGGCGTGGGTCGATGAGTCGGCCTATCCCGGGTTCTGCCGGGTCATCCTAAACACCCATATCCGCGAAATGACCGATCTGCCACCTGCAGATCGGCAGCGCCTGATGACCGTCGTGTTTGCGGTCGAGACTGCGGTGCGGGAAGTCTGCCAGCCGGACAAGATCAATCTGGCCAGCCTCGGCAACCTGGTACCGCATGTGCACTGGCATGTCATTCCCCGCTGGGAGGGTGATCGCTGCTTCCCCGATGCCATTTGGGCCGCCCCACGGCGCGAGGGTACAACCCCTCGGATAGAGGACATCAGACTGCGCCTGTCAACGCAGCTGACTCAGGCCTTGCCGGGGTAAAACGCTCGCTTGAAAAAAGGGCCGAGAAGCGGCTGCCCTTGCCCACGACACTCTCGATCTGCAAATGGGCCTGGTGTCGCAACAGGACGCGTTTGACGATAGCCAGGCCCAGACCCGTGCCCCCGTTCCCGCGTGAGCGGCCCTTGTCCACACGATAAAAACGCTCGGTCAGCCGCGGCAGGTGTTGCGCCTCAATCCCTTCCCCTGTGTCCCTGACGGAGAAACGCAATCCACTACCAGGCGGGACATCCCAACTCAGGATTATTTCTCCACCCACAGGGGTATAGCGCTCCGCATTAGAAACCAGGTTCATGCACGCGCTGTAGATCTCCTGATGGCTGCCGCGCAAGACGCCCTCGGCGTCGAGGTCCAGCGTAATCAAATGCTGCCCACGCGAAAGCAAACGGGCATCTTCCAGCATCTTCTGCCCCAAGAGGGCGATGTCTATCGCGTCATCGCTCAGATCCGGATCCGCCTCTAACCGAGCGAGGACCAGGAGGTCATCAATCAGGTCACGCATGCGATCCGACTGTTCCCGCATCAAGCCAATCTGCGCCTTGAACTGACTCGGATCAGGGTCTTCCATGTCGGCAAAGGCCTCGAGAAAACCAACAATAACGGTGATCGGCGTACGCAACTCATGCGACACATTGGCAATAAAGTCACGTCGCATCTCATCCAGACGAATCAGTTCGGTAATGTCGTGCGAAAGCAGCATGCGCCGGCCGTTAGGCAAGGGGGCTAATTGCAACGACAAGGTCCGATCGCTCGAGGCCAGCGACGACATTGACAGGGTTTCCTGCGCATCGCCCCGTGCCAGCCATTCCAAGAACCGTTTTTCGCGTAGCAGGTAGTAGAAATACTGGCCATAATCACGCTCGGGCGAAAGACCAAAATGACGTTGCGCCGATCGATTGAACCACACGATGCGTCGGTCTGGGTCCAGGATGACCACCCCCTCGGGCAACGCCCCGGCCACCTGAAACATCTCCTGCCGTTCCTCAACCGCATGCTGACTCAGCGTCATGTTTTTCTTGTAGTTGCGCTGGACCAAATAAAAGACATCACCCCAGTGACCATGGGTCGTCGGCAAAGGCCTGTGTTTTCCTCCGTGTTTATCTTGCTGCGCATCGCTCTGTTGCTCACCCAGCCATGTCAGAAGACGATGCAACTGGCGCTGATGAAATACGATGACCGCCAAAAGACCCAGGCAAAAAACCACCCACCCCGCGCGCGCGCCCGCAAGCGAAGCCACAACGCTGGAAAAGAAGGCCAAGGCCGCTAGCAGGATCAGGGGGCGCCACCAATATTCAATCATGACAAAAGGACTAACGGCAGAAAGGTCCGCGTAATTCTACTCCGGCGACCGGATGACAACCTCCTGCGTCCACGCCCCTGCGTGAAAAGTTTCTCGGCGGCTTAATGGATCGACAAACGGTAACCGGACCCGCGCACCGTCTGAATCAATGCGTCATGGCCCGAAGGTTCAAGCGCACTCCGCAAACGCCGAATATGGACATCGATGGTCCGTTCTTCAACAAAAACAGGGTCACCCCAGACATGGTCCAGCAACTGGGAACGGGAATAGACCCGGTCGGCATGCGTCATGAAGAAGTGCAACAGGCGGAACTCCGTTGGCCCAAGATCAATCATCTGATCACGCCCCGTCACGCGATGCCCAACCGGATCCAGGCGCAGCGTACCAATCTCCACCGGCGCATCCAACATCTGCGGGGCGCGCCGCCGTAATACAGCCTTGATACGGGCCAACAGTTCGCGGGGTGAAAACGGCTTGGACAGGTAGTCATCAGCCCCTGAATCAAGGCCTAGGATCTTGTCGCGCTCCTCGACCCGAGCCGTCAGCATGATGATGGGAAGTTCCTTTAAACGCTTGTCCGCACGCACCTTGCGGATCAGATTAATGCCACTCATCCCCGGCAGCATCCAGTCAACAATCAGCATATCCGGCAGCACCTCGTGCAGCAT